>JAWLGW010000487.1:0-5587 GCA_041690735.1 Planctomycetota bacterium | reverse complement strand
CGGCGCCCCCGCCGGGTGAGCCACTACGCGCAGGCCGGCAGGTAGGGCCCGTCAGTCAACACGTCGATCGATCTCGCCCGTCCTCACCGTCCCTGGCTGCGTTGCTCGGAGGTCGCAATGCGCCGCCTTGCTGGACCTCCTCGCGCCTCGCCAGGAACGGCGATGCCTCGCCGAGCTCGATCGACGGGCTTCCTTCCGGGCCCTTAGCGCACCTCGAACTCCACCGCCGCCGCGTTGTCGTCCTCGTCGTCCTCGGCGATCGCCCCGTCGGGATCGACCACCACCCCGAGGTGGTAGGTGCCCGGGGTGAGGCTCACCAGGAAGGTCGCCCGCTGCGGCACCACGGCGCCGGGGGGGAGGACCCCCGTCAGCCCGCGCTCGGTCGACACTCGCACGTCGTGAACGGTGATCGTGTCGTTGAGCGAGGCGAACAGCCCCGCGTCCGGCGTCGCGGCGGCGGAGGTGCTGCCGGCGTTGACCGTGTCCCAGCGGACCGTCAGGGTGTCACCGCGCGCGACCACGGGCCGGTCGAGGCGAACGCTCCGCACCGACCAGTTGACGCCGGTGGGGCGCCGTGTCACCTCGACCTCGACCGCGCTCCTGTTGTTCGCCTCGTCCGCCTCCGCCACCGCATCGTGCGGGTCGATCCACACCCCGACCCAGTAGCGACCCGGCGCCGCGGCGGCGGGGACCTGCACGAAGGCGCGGCGCGTGAAGCCCTGGCCGGCGGCGAACGGGCCGGCCTGCGCTCCCTGCGTCGACAGCACCGCGTCGCCCGCCGAGAGGGTGCGATCGGGGGAGAACAGGACGACCACCGGCGGCGCCTGGGGCGCGGCGGCGCCGCCCCCGTTCTCGACCGCGTAGCTGACGGCGAAGGCCTGGCCCGGGGACAGCCGGCCGCCGGGGATCTGGAGCGCCGTCACCCGCCAGTCCACCCCGCTCGCGGGCGCGGACGGAGGCGGGGGAACGGGCGGCGCGGCCGGCCCCGGGTACAGGTAGCGGACCCCTTCCCGGTCGTCGTCCCGCAGCGGTCGCACCACCCCCGGCGCGCCGCACGCGCCCCCCATGAGCGCGGCGCAGCCGGCGTCGCTGTGGCGCAGCCCCAGGGCGTGCCCCAGCTCGTGGCGAGCGGTCGAGCCGAGGTCGTACTGCCACCACTCGGGCTGCCCCGAGGTGTCCCAGGCGACCGCGTCGTTGAACAGGATGTCCGCCTCCAGGCGCCGATCGCGCCAGTCGCGGGTGTAGGTGACCCCCAGCACCCCGGCCTGCACGGAGGGCGAGAAGGCGACGCCGCTGACCCGGTCGGCGTGATCGAGCGCCGCCGCGTCGTCGCCCTCGCCGAGGGTGAACGTGAAGGCGCTCCCGTCCACGTCGCTCCAGTCCGCGCAGGACTCCTCCAGCACGCGCCGGGCGGCGCCGCCGGCCGGCAGCGTGTCGGTCGATAGCAGCAGGTGCGCGGTGTCTCCCGGCCAGCGGGCGTCCTGTGCGTAGGTGACGAAGCCCTCGGCGACGGTGCCGAGCGCAGCCAGGGCCACGGCCGCCGGCGCGACCACCGCCAGCCGTCTCCGGAGGGTGACCGCGGCGATCACTGGACCTCCTTCAGGCGGCGCAGCCCAGCCTGGAGCTTGGGCGGGGGGCGATCCTCCGCCAGCAGCGCCAGGGTGCGGCGGACCTCCTGGGCGAAGGCCTTGGCGGTGAGGCCGCGGGCGCCGCCCGCGCCCTTCCGGTCCTCGCCCCACACCAGCCAGTCCTCCACCACGTCCACCAGCGGCCGTCCGTCGCGCTCGATGCGCCCGCGGCGCACCCAGAACACGCCCTGCCACACCCCGACCAGGGGGCACTGCGCCGCCCGGCGCAGCGCGAACAGGAACACCTCGTCGCCGGGCATGAGGTCGGGCTGGCCCACCAGGGTCATGCGCTCGTCGCCGACGGCGCCCCCGAACAGGGTCAACTCCCGCGGCGCCTCGCCGCTCAGGACCTCCAGCGGCTCGAGCAGGTGCCGGGTGACGATCGCCGGCCGGCCCTGCCAGGTCCCCCAGGCGCTCTCGCGCGTCCTCACCCGAACCCGCGCCACCACGTCGGCGCGAGCCACCAGCTCGCTCCACCGCAGCTCCACGGCCTCGGTCCCCCGGAGCGGGGTCACCGAGCCTCCCAGCGCGGCCAACGTCACCACCCCCGCAGCGAACGTCCGCCAACCTGTGCGCATGGCACCTCCAAGCTGGAGGACGACCGTAGGCGGACCCGCGCCGGGGCATGTCAAGGCAGTGTCGCCTCCCCGCCTTTGACGCAGCCCCGACAGTGTCACGCCCGCGTCGCCGGATGGGATCGCCGCTGGTAGCTTGATCCCATGCAGTTCGTGCTGCTCCAGGAGGTCGAGAAGGGGCGGGTCGTGCAGTGTCCGATCGGCCGGTGGCTGTCGGTCGGGCGCGACCCGAGCAGCGACCTGCTGTTCACCCAGAAGTCGATCTCGCGCCGCCACTGTCGGGTGCGGGGCGAGGTGGACGGGCGCCTGCGGGTGTCGGACCTCAGCACCTTCGGCACCTTCCTCGAGGGCGAGCGGATCCACGGCGAGGCCTACGCGGCGCCGGGCGAGCGGCTGGTGCTGGGGAGGTCGTTCGCGCTCACGGTGGTGGGGCTGTACGACGCCGACGCCTCGTTCGCCGGCCAGGAGGAGCCGGTGCCGCCCCGGCGCATGGGCGCTCACTGGCTGCTCCTGCGCGAGCTCGGCCGGGGCGGCATGGGGATCGTCTACGAGGCCTGGGACGAGAGCCGCCAGCAGCGGTGCGCGGTGAAGTGGCTGCGCGAGGGCGGCCGCGCCACCCCCGAGGCCATGGAGCGGTTCGTCCAGGAGGCCATGCTGCAGGGGAGCCTGCAGGACTACCCCGGCGTGGCGCGGATCTACGACCTCGGCACGGTCACCGGCTCGGGCGAGCTGTTCTGCGTCATGGAGTTCGTGGCGGGGCGCTCGCTCCTGTCCCGGATCAAGCGTGGCGTGGAGCGGATCGAGGGGGTCCGGCTCATGTCGCGAGTGGCGCGCGCCGTCGCCTTCGCCCACGAGCGCGGGATCATTCACCGCGACCTCAAGCCGGGCAACATCATGATCACCAGCGAGGGCGGGATCCGCCTCACCGACTTCGGGATCTCCAAGGCCCTCGACGCCGGCGAGGGCATGACCGTGTCGGGCGTCATGCTGGGGACGCCGGGCTACATGGCCCCCGAGCAGGTGCTCGACGCCAAGAACGTGGGCCCGCCCGCCGACGTCTACGCCCTGGGCGCGGTGCTGTACACGGTGCTCACCGGCAAGCTCCCGATCCCCTCGGCCCGCACCATGCGCGAGGCCCTGGGCAAGCTGTGCCAGGGGAAGGAGGCCCCGCCTCCCACCGCCTACGACCCCACGATCGACCCGGTGCTCGAGGCCGCCTGCCGCCGAGCCCTCGCCTTCTACCCCGACGACCGCTGGCCCAGCGCCGCCGCCCTCGCCGACGAGCTCGACCGCTGGCTGCGCGAGGCGGACCCTCCCTCGGCGGTGCGGCTGAGCCTGCCCAGCCGGTGAGCGAGGAACGGGGAGCCGCAGCGACTGCGTCCGCGGGGCCCTCGCGGGCCGCGTACGCCCTCGCCTTCGCGGTCCTGCCAGCCCCCGGCTGTGGGGCTTGCCTGCTCGGCGGTCTGCTGCTGGCGATCGCCTCCGACGCCGCTCCCTCCAACCAGTTCGAGCACGAGATCGCCTCCTCGGGCGCCCTGCGGACCACGGTGCGGATCGCGCTGTTCCTGGGCGTGACCGCGCTGAGCGGGCTGCCGCTGGCGGCGGCCGTCCTCGAGCCGCCTCGCCGGCGGCGTTACCTCATCGCCGGGCTCGCCCTGGGCGTGCTGGGCCTCCTGGGCGTCGCCTGGAGCTACGGTCAGCGCCACCTCCTCGGCTGAGCCGCCACGCGTCGAGGCCTCGCGGCGACGTGCGAGGGCGGATCGGCCGCGCTCGGCTTGTTCGGGGGCCGCCGGGGGACTACGTTCGGCACGACCAGGGGAGGGAGCATGCCTGCCATTCCTGCCGACGCCGCCGAGCGGATCGCCGCCGCCGTGGAGGCGGCCGAGCAGGCGACCGGGGCGGAGCTGGTCGTGGTGTGGACGCCCGACGCCGGCGGCTACGCCGACGCCGACCAGCGGGTGGGCCTGCTGGCCGGTCTGCTGGCCCTGGTGTGGGAGGCGGCCCGCCGCTTCTCGGAGTACTGGACGTTCGTGCGCCGCGTCGGCTGCACCCGGCAGCCCCACGACCTCGCCTCCTGCCCCAACTGCGCGGCGCCGGTCGAGGTGAACCAGGCCGGCGAGTGCGCCCACTGCGAAGCCACCGTCACCAGCGGCGAGTTCGGGTGGGTGCTGGCCCTGATCGAGCAGGACGACGTGTACGAGGGTTAGCGCTCCAGATACCGCCCGTGGTTCTCCGCCGCCAGGCGCTGCAGGAACTCGCTCTTTCCGCCCACCGAGATGGTGTGGATCGCCACCTGCCGGGACGCGTTGAGGCGGCGCACCTCCCGCAAGATGTCTCCGGGCCGCACGAACCTCCCCGCGCCCGGGGCGCCGTCCGTCAGCAGGTAGATCGTGTCGACCTGCGGGTCGAGGAGCGCCGCCTCCAGGGGGTCGTAGACGTTGGTCCCCCCGCCGGGGCGCAGCTTCATCACGAACGCACAGGCCGCCGCGCGCGCCGCGGCGCTCGACGGCACCAGCGCCTCCTGCCAGGCCTGAAACCCGTGGTGGAACCACACCACGTTGAACCGCGCCCGCTTGGGCAGCGCGCGCAGCACGCCGCACAGCTCCGCCTGACACTGCTCCAGTCGGTTCTTCCCTTCCCCCAGCCGAGCGCTCATGGAGCCCGAGACGTCGACCACGAAGGTCACCCGCTCCGAGACCACCTCCGAGCCGTGGTAGGTGGGCAGGCCGCGGGTCTGGGTCCCCTCGCCGGAGCGGCGCCGGGCGCTCGCCGGGAGCGAGCCGAAGTCGTAGTCCTCCCGGACCCGCCGCCACCAGTCACGCCAGGCGGCGTAGCCCTCGCCGGGGTCGGCCCGGGTGAGGGCGCGCAAGGCGGCCCCGATCTCCGCCTCCAGGCGGCCGCCCTTGGCCCGCTTGAGCCCGTCGACCAGGGCGTCCACCGCCTCCTTGCCCCCCTGCGCCTGCAGGGCGGCCACGGCGGCCGCCCGCACCGGCCAGGCCTTGTCGCGCAGCGCCTTGGCGGCGGCCTCCCGAGCCCGGGCGTCGCTCGTCAGCCTCAGCGCCGCCACGGCGGCCGCCCGCAGCCCCGGCGCGCGACAGCCGCACCGCGCGAGCACCTCGTCCAGCGCCGCGCCCACCGGGCCGATCCGTCCCACCGCCACCAACGCCGCCAGCGCCACCTCGGGGTCGGGGTCGTCCACGCGCGGGGCGAGCGCGTCCAGCGTCGCCCGCGCCCGCCCCTGCTCGCCCGCGGCGAGCTCGCCCAGCGTGTCGCAGGCGGCGCTCCGCACCGCCGGCGCGGCGCAGCTCAGCCACGCCGCCACCACCTCGCGAGTCCGAGGCTGCGGACAGGCGGCCGCGACCCCGATCAGCTGGGGCAGCGCGG
>JAWLGW010000486.1:0-5592 GCA_041690735.1 Planctomycetota bacterium | reverse complement strand
CATGCCCAGCATGGCCCCGGTCTCGGCGGCGGTCTCGCCGTGGGAGACCTGCGTGGAGCTGCCGTCCACGATCACCGGGTGCATGCCCAGGCGCGCGGCCGCCCCGGCCCAGGCCGACTTGGTGCGGGTGGAGTTGTCGAAGAACAGCGCGTACGCCAGCTCCTGCGACAGGAGCGGCGTGCGAATGTGCCGCCGGTCGAGGGCCTCGAAGGCCTCGGCCAGGTCGACGAGGGTGGCGAGCTGCTCCTTGCTCCACTCGCTGGTCACCAGCAGGCTCTTGCCGATCAGCGCCTCCAGCGCCTGGTCGTCCATCGCCGACAGCCGTTGCTTGAGCGCCTCCACCGCGACCATAAGGACCTCCCGGTCAAAGCCCGCGGGTATACCAGCTTAGGACGGGGCCTGCCAGGGCGGCCCCGCCAGCCAGCGGCGCCCGAAAGCTGAAGGCCACACCGCCGCCTTCGTTTACAGCTGGCCCGCCAGAGCGCCACAAGCCCTTCCAGGGCGTCACCCCGACCCTGGAACGGAACTTGCCATGCCCGCGCGCCGGGCCGCCGCCCTCGGCCTCCCGCTGGCCGAGACCGCGCTGCTCCACCTGCCCTCGGGCGACTGAGCCGACAGGCGGTCCGAAACCGGGTCCCGGTGGGAGGTATCCTCCGGCGCGCGAGGTGCCCTCATGCTCGAACAGCTCCACGACGATCTGTGGTCGATCAAGGACCGGATCCGCATGCCCGGTGGGGTGCGGATCCCCCGGCGCATGGCGATCGTGCGCCTGGGCGACGGCGGCCTGTGGGTCCACTCCCCGGGCCGCCTCACCGCCGAGCGCCGCCAGGCCCTGGACGCCCTGGGCCCGGTGCGGCACCTGGTGGCGCCGTGCTTGTTCCACCACTTCTTCCTGGAGCGCTGGCAGGAGGCGTACCCCGAGGCGCGGCTGTGGGCGCCCGACGGGCTGGCGTCCAAGCGGCCCGACCTGACCGTGCACGAGGCGCTGCCCCCGAGCGCTCCCCCCTGCTGGGCGGACGTCATCGACCAGCGCCCCCTGGCCGGCGCGCCCAAGGTGGGAGAGACGGAGTTCTACCACCGCCCCTCGAGGACCCTGCTCCTCGCCGACCTCGCCTTCTGCGTGGGGAAGGACGAGCCGCTGCTCACTCGGCTGCTGTTCCGCCTCAACGGCGGCTACGGCTGCCTGGGCTGCACCCGGATCTTCCGGTGGTTCGCGAGCGACACCGCGGCGGTGCGCGCCTCCGCCGAGGCCATGCTCGACGCCTGGGAGGTGGAGCGGGTCCACGTCAGCCACGGCGACCCGGTCGAGCAGGACGCCGGGCCGGCGCTCCGCCAGGCGCTGGCCCGGCTGTGAGGCCTCAGCGGGCCGGGAGCGGGGTGAGGGGCGGGAGGGCCTCGATCGTCGCCGCCAGCGGCGCGTCAGCGGCGCCCCAGCCCCGGAGCAGGGCGGCGAGCGCGGCGCGGGCCAGCGGGTCGACCCGCAGGGCCTCGGGCTGACGCAGGTCGCGCTTGCGCAGGTGATCGAGGCCATGGACGGTCGCCCACAGCACGTGGGTGCGGACCGCCGCGTCGCCCAGCCCGAGCGCGCCCGCCTGCTGCGCCTCCTCGAGCACCGCCGCCGCGCGGCCGAGCACCTGCCCCAGCGGCGCCTCCGCGGCCGTGGCCTGCTCGGGCGCCAGCAAGGGCTGAGGCGCCGACAGCAGGGCGTCGATCAGGCGGTGGCGCGCCGGCGCGCGGGCGGCGTCTTCCAGGTAACTCCAGGGGATCCGCGCCACGCGGTGCAGGGCGGTCGCCTCCGCGTCCAGGGGCCCCTGGGGCGACCAGCGCTCCGCCTCGCCTTCCGCGGCCGCCAGGTCGGCGGCGAAGCCCTCCAGCGCCTCCGCCTGCAGCGTCACCAGCAGGGCCTCTTTGCTGGGGAAGTAGCGGTACAGCCCGCCCACCGCCACGCCCAGGCGCTTGGCCAGGGTGGGCATGGTGAGGGTCGTCAGCCCCTCCTCCACCGCGATCGCCATGGCGGTGTCCAGCACCGCCCGCCGCCGCTCCTCCCGCCGCTGCTCTCGTCGCCCAGCCACAAGGTCTTTCATACCACTATCTTGCCGAAAAAGCGAATGAGGTTCACTTCGCTCGGTCGCCGTGCTTGAATAAGTGAATCACATTCACTAACGCACGGGGTAGAGACCATGCACGACCTGGTGATTCGCGGCGGGACGGTGATCGACGGCAGCGGCCAGCCGGCCTTCACGGCCGACGTGGCGGTGCAAGACGGCGCGATCGTGGCCGTGGGCCAGGGCCTCGGCCCCGCACGGCGCGAGCTCGACGCCGACGGACTGCTGGTGACGCCCGGCTTCGTCGACATCCACACCCACTACGACGCGCAGGTGACCTGGGACCCCCAGCTCACGCCCTCGAGCTGGCACGGCGTGACGACGGTGGTCATGGGGAGCTGCGGGGTCGGCTTCGCCCCCGCCGCCCCCGACCGGCACGCCTGGCTGATCGGCCTCATGGAGGGCGTCGAGGACATTCCGGGGGCGGCCCTGACCGAGGGGATCAAGTGGGGCTGGGAGACCTTCCCCGAGTATCTGGCGGCGCTGGAGAGGCTGCCGCGCGCCCTCGACTTCGCCGCGCAGGTGCCCCACGGAGCGGTGCGGGCCTACGTCATGGGCGAGCGCGGCGCCGCCAACGAGGCCGCCACCCCCGACGACGTGGCCCGCATGGCCGAGATCGTGGAGGAGGCGGTGCGGGCCGGGGCGCTGGGCTTCTCCACCTCGCGCACCCTCCTGCACCGGAGCGCGATCGATGGCGAGCCCGTGCCGGGCACCTTCGCCGCCGAGGACGAGCTGCTGGGGATCGCCGGGGCGCTGAAGCGGGCCGGCCATGGCGTGTTCCAGATCGCCCTCGAGCATCCCGAGGTGCCGGCCGAGTTCACCTGGATGCGGCGGATCGCCGCGTCGGGCGTGCCGGTCACCTTCAACCTGTCGCAGATCGATCAGGCCCCCGACCTGTGGCGCCGCGGCCTGGCGCTGCTGGAGGAGGCGGACCGGGACGGGCTGCCGATCCGGGCGCAGGTCGCCGGCCGCGCGATCGGCATCCTCATGTGCTGGGGCGGGACGGCGCACCCCTTCGCCACCCACCCCGCCGCGCTCGCCCTGCGCGACAAGCCCGAGGGCGAGGTGGTGCGCACCCTGCGCGACCCGGCCTTCCGGGAGCGGCTCCTGGGCCAGGAGCCGCTGCACCTGGGCGAGTTCGAGACCTTCGTCACCCGCTCGTTCCACAAGATGTTCCTGGTCGACGACGCCTTCGACTACGAGCCCGCCCCCGAGCAGAGCGTGGCCGCGATCGCCGCCCGCGAGGGGCGGCGCCCCGAGGAGGTGGTCTGGGACGCCCTCGCCCGGGACGGCTTCACCGGCATGCTGTACTTCCCCCTGTTCAACTACTCGGCCGGCGACCTCGACGTGCTGCACACGCTGCACAGCCACCCGCGCACCCTCATGGGGCTGTCGGACGCCGGCGCGCACTGCGGCGCGATCTGCGACGGCGGCATGCCGACCTTCATGCTGAGCCACTGGGCTCGCGACCGCAGCCGCGGAGCCCGGCTGCCCCTCGAGCACGTCGTGCGCCGCCAGACGCGCGACACCGCCGAGGCGTTCGGCCTGCTCGACCGGGGGCTGATCGCGCCAGGCCTCAAGGCCGACCTCAACGTGATCGACTTCGAGGGGCTCCGCCTGCGCCGGCCGGCCCTGGTGCGGGACCTGCCGGCGGGCGGGCGGCGGCTGGTCCAGCGCGCCGACGGCTACGTCGCCACGGTGGCCTCGGGCGAGGTGATCAGCGAGCAGGGCGAGCCGACCGGGGCCCTGCCCGGGCGCCTGCTGCGCGGCCCGCAGCGAGCGCCGACCCCCGCCACCTGCTGAGAGGCGAGACGGCACGATCGAGCCCCGATTCAGTCCGCGAACAGCTCCCCGAACTCGGGGAGCTGACGCAGCGGCTCCAGCAGCAGATCGCCCTCGCGGGCGGCGGCGAGCGTCGCCTCCTGGTCGGCGATCCGCGCCCGCAGGCGCGCCTGCTCCTCCGCACCGGCGCCGGGGAGCTGCGCCCGCAGCGTCGCCACCAGGGCGCGCCGCGCCGCGACCTCGGCGGCGAGCCAGGTCAGCCCCTGGCGCGCGAACCGCTGGCGCGCCGCCGCGTCGGCCGCCGCGGTCGCGGCCTCGGCCGCGGCGCGGATCGCGTGGCCCCGGTGCTCGGCCTCGGTGTCGTCCGCCACCGCCGGGTCGGCCAGGGCGCGGGTGTAAGCCGCGACCGCCGCCGGCCACGCCGCGCGCCGCTCGGCGAGCTCCGCCAGCAGCAGGTGGTCCTGCGCGCTCGCCGGCGCCAGCTCGCCCTGGTCGAGGGCTTGCAGGCGCGCCGCCTCCTGGGCGTAGCCCGCCATCTGCTCGGCCTCCCCGCGGTAGCGCGGGACCACGCGCGCCAGCTGGGCGTGCATGTCGCGAGCCGCGGCGTAGTGGCGCGCGGCAGGCTCGGTGCGCCCGCGCCGCTGGTGGACCCGGCCCAGCGTCCAGTGGGCGACCGAGTAGGTCCGGGCGGCGCCCGGGTCGCTCGGGCGCAGCTCCAGCGCCCGGCGCGCCACCTCGATCGCCTCCCGCAGCGGCTCCACCGCCTCCTCCGGCCGCCCGAGCAGGTCGAGCGTCCGGCCCACCGCCTGCAGCTCGGCGGTCAGGCTGGTTAGCACCGCCGAGGCCTCGGGCGCCTGCTCCGCCGCGGCGCGGAACCGCTCCAGCGCCTCGCGGTGGCGCTGGAGGGCGCCCTCCTGGTCGCGTTGGACGCTGGCGAGGCGGCCCAGCCGACTCAAGCTCACCGCCTCGAGCCGCCGCAGCTCGAGGTCCTGGGGCGAGCGCTCCAGCAGGGCGCGTCGCTGAGCCAGCGCCTCCTCGAACAGCCCCTGCGCGGCCGCCAGCTCCCCTTCTGCCTGGGCGCGCTCCCCTGCCCGCGTCAGCAGGGTGGCGAGGTCCTGCAGGACCTGCGCCGTCGGGTTCACCGCCGCCAGCGCGCGCGCCTCCGCCAGCGCGGCCTCGTCGCTGGCCCGGCTCGCCTCCGCGCGCCCGAGGTCCGCCAGCGCGCTCGACAAGCCAGCCAGGGCGGCGACCAGCCCGTGACGGGCCGTGAGGTCGTCGGGCGCGCGGGCGACCAGCGCCCGCCGGTGGGCGACCGCCTGCTCGAACCGGACCCGCGCCCCCTCGGCGTCCCCCCGCCCCCGGCGGGCGTGCCCCAGCTCCCCCGCAGCCTGCGCGGCCTGCCGCAGGGTCGCCACGTCCTCGGGCGCCGTCGCCAGGCGCGCCTCGGCGCGCTCCAGCGCCTCGCTGGCCGCCGCCTCGGCCCCCGGCAGGTCGCCGGCGCTCCGGCGCACCGCCGCCTGCCGCAGCAGCGACGCGACCAGCCTCTCCATGAGGTCGCGCGCCTCGGGGTGCTCGGCCGCCACCTGCCGGCGCAGCGCCACCGCCTCGTCGTGGGCCGCGCGCGCCGCGTCGGCCTCTCCCCGGCGCAGCGCCAGGTCGCCCCGCTGACCCAGGGCGCGCGCCAGGCGCGACCGCGCCTCGGCCC
>JAWLGW010000485.1:0-5593 GCA_041690735.1 Planctomycetota bacterium | reverse complement strand
GTCACGGTCCCGTCGGGCTCCTCCGCGAGCAGCGGCGCCAGCGCCAGCGCGGCCGAGGGAGCCAGGCGGACCGCCCAGGTCCCGTCGCGGGCGCTGGCGTACAGGTCGCCGGCGGGCCCCTCCCGCAGCGTCTGCGGGCGGAGGGGCTCCCGCTCGCCCCCCTGCAGGAGCAGCCAGGCGGCGCCGGCCTCCTCGCTCCAGTCGACGTCCACCGCGTGGAGGGGCGCCCCCTCCACCGTCACGTACACGTAGTGCAGGTCGTTGCGCAGCACGTAGCGGCCGTCGTCGGTGCGATCGATCCAGCGCGAGAAGGCGGCGGCGACGCCCGGGTGCTCCACGGGCTGCCCCCCCGCCAGCCAGCGGCCCTCGGCGGTCAGGACCAGGTCCGTCTCCCGCGACAGGCCGCGGCGGGCCAGGTCGGCGTCGGACAGGTGGTCGCTGCGGGTGGGCTTCATCGGTAGCAGTCAGCAGTCGGCCGTTCGTGCTGCGAGCCTAACCGCTGTCCGCGAATCCTGGCCTCAGGCCCAGGCCGCGACCACCGCGGCGGCCACCGCGGCCGCCGCCGTCTCCACCCGCAGGACGGTCCTCCCCAGGCGCGCGGCGGCGAAGCCGGCCTCCTGCAGGCGGTGCCGCTCCGTCTCGCTGAAGCCTCCTTCGGGGCCGACCGCGATCAGGACCGCCGCGGGGGCTGCCGGGGGCAGCACCTCGCGCAGCGGCGGCGCCCCGCGCGGGTCCGCCAGGAGGGCCAGCGTCCCACGCCCCGACGACCCTCCCCGGGCGAGGGCGATCAGCCCGTCGAGGTCCGTCGCGGGCGCGACCTGCAGCAGCGCGTCGCGGTGGCACTGCTTGGCGGCCTCCAAGGCCCACCGCTCGGCCTGGTCGCCGGCCGGCAGCTTGTTCTGGCTGCGCTCGGTCACCAGCGGCACCAGCCGGGTGGCGCCGAGCTCGGTGAGGGCCTCCACCAGGCGGTGGGCCCGCTTCCCCTTAGGCGGGGCGACGGCGCAGGTGAGCGCGAAGGGGAGCGGCGGCGGTCGGTCCGTCCGCTCCAGCACCTCGGCCGTCGCCCGGCGCCGCTCCACGGCGGTGAGCCGACAGCGCGCCGACCCGCCGACGCCGTCGAACAGCTCCACCTCGGCGCCCGGCCGCAGGCGCAGGGCCCGCGCCAGGTGATGGGCCTCTTCGCCCTCCAGGATGGCCTCCGCCCCGGGCGCGGTGGGCAGCCCGGGGCAGAAGAAGCGGGGCACGCGCACGGGTCAGTCGATCGCGTCGCCCAGGTGGTCGACGATCCCGGCGGCGGGCTCCCCGCTGGCGGCATCGTCGTCCGCGTCCCGCGAGGCGACGTGGCTGCTGTCCATGCCGGCGGTGGGGATCCGCTCGTCGTCGGGGTCGGTCACCGAAATGATCCGCTCCAGCTCGCGCTCGAAGGCCCGCGCCACCGAGCGGCTCCTGACGATGAACATGTTCTCGTCGTTGCTCCGGTCGGCGCTGTCGGTGAAGTTGAACGAGCCGCTGATCACCGTCTCGCCGTCGATGATGAGCACCTTGTGGTGCAGGGTGTCGGGGTTGCGGTCGAAGCGGACCGTGGCGCCCGCGGCGTGGAGGGGGCCGGTCTTGATGTCCTTCCAGCCCGCGTGGCGCGACTCGAACACGCCGGTCACCTCGACCCCGTCCTGCATCCGCTCCAGCATCGCGTTGTAGAGCGCCTCGGAGGTGTAGGCGAAGGCCATGAACTTGATCGACCTCTTGGCCGTCTTGACCACCTCCACCAGGCGGTCCATGGCCCCGTCCTCGGGGGCGAACCACACCTCGACGCTGGTGTAGCGGTCGATCTCCACCGGCGTGTGGTCGGTGTTCTTGGGCGAGGTGGGCCCGAAGGCGTTGTCGGTGAACATCTCCTCGAACTCACGGGTGTAGATCGCGGCGAGGCCCTCGCTCTCGAAGGTGAAGGCGTGGTTGTCGGCGACGTAGATCCCCCCGGGGGCGACGTTGGTCGAGCCGGTCCACACCCGCTCGCCGTCGATCACGATGAACTTGTTGTGCATGAGGGCCGAGCGCGCATCGCTGCGGGTGGCGATCCCGGCCGCCTCGATGATGTGGACCGCAGGCTGCTCCTCCTCGCGGTCGTCGTAGACCATCCGCACCTTGACGCCCCGCTGGTGCGCGGCCACCAGCGCGTGCGCCACGCGGGGCAGGGCGAACTCGAACAGGCACAGGTCGATCGAGGTGGTGGCCTCGCCGATCATGTCGACCACCTGCTGCTCGACGCCGTCGGGGTCGTACTCAACGGTCGGGGTGAAGCGCAGCTTGACCTTGCCGCTGCGGGCGTCGTAGCTGGTCGGCTCTGGGCGGGGGTAGCGCAGGTACTGCAGCTCGCGGTTGAGCTCGAACAGGCGCTTCTCCACGTCCGCCTGGTCCATGTCCCCGAACACGCGCTCGCCCCGGCCAACGCCGCGCGCCTTGGGGCGACCGTCCTCCTGCTCGTCGCTGGCCCAGCGCACCGTCAGCGATCCGTCCTGCTGACGCTCGTAGGTGGCGTCGCCGACCTTGCCGATGGTCGAGTCGTAGCGGGTCACGAGCTCCCAACCGCCGGCGGCGACGCTCCCCTCCTCCTGCCACCGGTTGCCGCGCCCGCCGACCAGGCTCACCTTGCCCTTGATCTCGAAGACCTCGCCCTTGGCGGTCATGACGACCTCGCCCTCCAGGGGCGCGAGCTGCGGCTGCTCGCCAGCGCGGCGCACGAAGGTGCGGGTCCCGGTGATCCGCCACACACCCTCGAAGCCGGTGGCGTGCTCGCCGAAGCGCGCCAGCTCGGCCAGCACGCGATCGATCTCGTCGCGCAGCTCCTTCTTGCGGTTCTGATACTCCCGCTCGGTCATCCCATTGGGGCGCTCGAAGCGGGGTCCGTCGGGCTGCGCGCTGGCGGCAGACGGCCACAGGAGGGCGGCGGCGAAGAAGACGGCCGTTGCGGCGTTGCGAAGGGTAGTGCTCATGGCGCTCTCTCTCGGCCGCCCGTCGAGCAACGGAGAGGCCACTCGGTAACGGGTTTGTAAACCTCTGGCAAATGCTCCGTCGATCCATCGCCCTGCTCGGCGAAACCGTCATGAAATGGTTTGGGTCCCGGAGGGCGAACCGCAACTGATCCGATCCAGATACGGTTCCAGCGCTAAGCCTCGGGGAGCAGGCGCTTGATGCTCCGGCATGCGGTGTGCCTCAGGGCCGCCCATGAGCATTCGAACCATCGTCCCCGCGACCGTCCTCCTCGTGCTGTGCGCCCTCGGCCCCGTCGCCGGGGCGAAGACGAGCAAGGCCCTCCAGCAGCGCCTGGCGCTGCTCGAGCGCCTCGACGCCGCCCGCGCCGAGGCGCTGGCGCTGATCCGCGACGAGGCGCGCTATACGAAGGATGACGACGCCGCCCAGCGCGAGGTGAACCGCCTCTCCCTGGCGGTCAGCGAGGCCTACGGGCCGGTGAACGCGCTGCTGGAGCGCGACGCCAAGCGCCTGGTCCGCAAGCGCGCCGCCCTGGCCGCCCTACACGACGCCCGCCCCGAGCGGCTCAACGCCTGGGAGCGGGCGCTGCGCCAGCGCCTCGCCGACCACGAGGTGGAGCGGCGCAACCTCGAGGCGGTGCGCGCCCTGCCGCGCGCCGAGCGCCCCACCGCGCATCAGGTCGAGCAGGTCCGCCTGACCAACGCCTACCGAATGGAGATGGGCCTGCCCGCCCTGCTCCTCGACCTGCGCCTGGCGGCGGCGGCGGCCAGCCACAGCCACGAGATGCGCCAGCTGCGCTACTTCGACCACACCTCGCCCACGGACGGCCGGGAGACGCCGACGCAGCGCGCCGGCCTGGCGGGCTTCGCCGGGGAGGCGGTGGGCGAGAACATCGCGCAGGGCTACCGCAGCCCGCAGGCCGTGCACCGCGGCTGGCTCCATAGCGCCGGCCACCACCGAAACATCCTCGACCCGCTGTGGGACTCGCTGGGGGTCGCCGCCGACGGCGACCACTGGACGCAGGTCTTCGGCCGCGCCGGGTCCCCCACCTCCTGAATTCCCCCCTACGGAGTGAGACCGTGCACGCCAAGAACCCCATGATCGCGGCCGCGCTGGCGGCGCTGCTGCTGGCCTTCGCCGCCCCGGCGCAGGCCCAGTGGTCCCCCAAGCCCTACTTCTCCCCCCACGGCGGGGGCGCCGACGCCACGGCGGAGTGCATCGACGACGCGCAACAGAGCATCGACATCGCGATGTACAGCATCTCCACCGGCGGCCCGATCTGGCAGGCGCTCAAGCGCGCGATCGACCGCGGGGTGCAGGTCCGGGTGGTCCTCCACCAGGGACACAGCGGCAACGCCTCCAAGGCGCGGGCGCTGGAGAACATCGGCGCGCACGTGTTCTCCGTCAAGCCGACCATGCACCAGAAGTTCGCCCTCGTCGACGCGGGGATCTGGTACCGGCGCAAGCTGGTCAACGGCTCCGCCAACTGGTCGACCGGCGCCGAGACCCGCTACAGCGAGAACACGGTGGTCTACGGGCGCCACTACCACCTGTTCTACGCCTTCCAGCAGGAGTTCAATCGCCTGCTGGCGGATGCCGAGCCGATCAGCGCGGGCGCCGCGGCGCACCAGGACCCGGTGACCTTGAACGCGCCCTCGTCCTCGGTCCGGCGCTACGAGCGGGCGGTGTTCACCAGCCAGAACCAGGGCAGCAGCACCTACGTGGTCGCGGACGAGATCATCCGCCTCATCCAGACCGCCGAGGAGTCGATCTTCATCGACGTGGCCCACTTCAACTCGCAGCGGATCGCCGACGCCCTGATCGACTTCCACCGCGACCGCCCCGAGGTCCAGATCGAGGTCATGCTCGACCTCGGCGAGTACGGCGCCAGCGTCTCGCGGGCCGAGGAGTTGGAGGCGGCCGGGATCGCGGTCCGCTACAAGACCTACTCGCTGGCTTACGTCCACCCGCGCAGCCAGCTGCAGCACCACAAGACGATCGTGGTCGACGAGCGCGACATGATCACCGGCAGCTACAACTGGTCCGACACCGCCGAGCACAGCAACTACGAGAACGTGATCGTGGTCCTGGGGAACCGCCGCAACCAGGACATGGTGGACGCCTTCGTCGACGAGCACCGCCGCCTGTGGGACCAGAACCGCGACCAGTACCCCGGCTTCCTGGCCGCCATGACCGCCGAACCCGGCGACCCGGCCTACCGCCGCTACGTGCCGATCCACTTCGACACCAACTACTTCAGCGGCCCCATGGCGCTGACGCGCGACGAGATCCGTCCCCTGCGCAGCGCGGGCTGGGCCTACGGACTGTTCGCCCGCCAGCCCAACGGGCGTCGCAACACCGAGTACAGCTACCTCGACCGCGAGACCCGTGACGTGTTCCACGGCACGCCCTCGGGCAAGTTCGTCGATACCACGCCGGCCACTGGCCTGATCGACGCGCTGAACAACGCCAGCCAGTAGGTAGAAGGCGGTCTACCGGTAGCAGGGGCCGGGCTCCGGGGGGAGCCCGGCCCCTCATCTTTCTTCGCGCTCGCGCTCGTGGTCGTGGTCGTGGTCGTTGCATCGCACGCGTCGACCACGAGCAC
>JAWLGW010000484.1:0-5602 GCA_041690735.1 Planctomycetota bacterium | reverse complement strand
CCGTTCGCTGTTCTCATTGATATTCCCTGTTGATACTCCGTGTTCGATAGTGCGCCTCGCGAGGCGCTCCCTGCGTTCTGCGACAGCCTCCCCCCGCGGTCCCCCCAAGAGGCTACCGGCCGGCGCGCGCTGCTCCTCCGGGCGCCCGGCGACCGCGGTCTCCGACGACCCGCACCCGCGCGAGGTGCTCCGTACCCCTGGGGAGTGTGTTCTGCGGGGGCTCCGCCCCGCTCGGGAGACGGTTCCGCGGAACCGCCTGCGTGCGCTAGCGGCTCAGGCCGCGCGCCCACAGGGGCTGGCGGCCGGCGCCCGCCAGGGTGGGGGCGCCCAGGAGCTTGGCGCCCTTGGGGGCCCGGACCGGCGCGCCGGGCGCGGCGGGCTCGCCGGGCTTGCGGCCCGCTCCGGGGAGGGCCTGCGCTCCCGCCAGCTCGCGCTCGAGCGCGCGCCGGTCGGGCAGCTCCATGGGCTCGCGCAGCATGGGGTCCCACAGCAGCTCGCCCGGGAGCTCGTACAGGAAGGTGGAGGGGATCCGGCGGGTGTTCGACCGCACCCGGGCGGCGCGGCGGGCGGCGTAGCTCAGGATGAGGCGCTTGCGGGCCCGGGTGAAGGCCACGTAGGCCAGCCGCCGCTCCTCCTCGAGGCCCCCCTCCTCGACGGCGCGCCGGTGCGGGAACAGGCCCTGCTCGAGGCCGCCCACCACCACCACGTCGAACTCGAGGCCCTTGGAGGCGTGGACCGTGGTCAGCGTGACCTTGTCGGGGGCCTCGTCCCCCTTGTCCTGCCCGTCGAGCAGGGCGAGCCCGTCGAGGAACGGGCGCAGGCGGTCGCCGCCGCCCGCCTTCTTGCGGTCCGCGCGGCGGGCGACGTCCACCAGCCGCTCGAGGTTCTTGCGCCGGCGCACCTGGTCGGGGTCGCTGGAGCGGAGCGCCTCCTCGAGGCCCGAGCGGGTCAGGGCGTCGATCACCAGCTTCTCGACCGAGCCGCTCCGCCCGCGGCGCAGCTCGTCCACGACCCCGGCGAAGCGGCGCAGCCCGGCCCGGCGGGGCTCGGTCAGCCCCGGCACCTGGTCCGCGCGGCGGCAGGCCTCCACCAGGGGGACCCCCGCCTCGCGCTGGAACTGGCTCAGCTTCTCGACGGTCCGCTTGCCCAGGCCGCTCCCCTGCACCCGCAGGGCGCGCAGCGCCGCCAGGTCGTCGCCCGGGTTGGCGGCCACCCGCAGGAAGGCGAGGGTGTCCTTGATCTCGCGCAGGTCGAAGAACGAGGTGGCGCCGGCCAGGGCGCAGGGCACCTCGTGGCGGACCAGGGCCTCCTCGTAGCGGCGCGCCATGGAGCCGGCCCGGTAGATCAGCGCGATGTCGCCGGGGGGGGTCCCCTGCTCCACCTCGCGCTTGATCCGCCGCGCCACCAGCTCGGCCTCCTGGCCCTCGTCCATACAGGCCAGGACCTCGATCTGCTCGCCCTCCTCGCCGGTCGCGAGGAGCTGCTTGTCCTTGCGCTCGAGGTTGTGCTCGATCAGCGCGTTGCTGGCCCGCAGGATCGTGGCGGTGGAGCGGTAGTTGTGCGCCAGCAGGACCACCCTGGCGCCCGGGAAGTCCTCCTCGAAGCGGAGGATGTTGCGCATGTCCGCCCCCCGCCACCCGTAGATCGACTGGTCGGGGTCGCCGCACACCGCCAGGTTGGCCCGCTCGCCCGCCAGGAGCTGCGCCAGGCGGTACTGGCTGTGGTTGGTGTCCTGGTACTCGTCGATCGAGACGTACCGCAGCCGGTCGAGGAGGGCCCGGTGCACGTCGGGGTGCTCCTCGAGCAGCCGCACCGTCTCGGCGACCAGGTCCTCGAAGTCGAGGGCCCCGCGCTCGCGCTGCAGGGCCCGGTAGCCCGGCAGCACGGCCGCCGCCGCCCGGTCGACGTCGCTGGTGGCCTCGCGGGCGAAGGCGGCGTCGTCGAGGCGCTCCTTGGCGCGGCCGATCACGTGCGCCAGCCCCGCCGGGTCGTGGCGCTTCACGTCCACCCGCGCCGCCACGGCGGCCTCACGGATCAGCGCCAGCTGATCGGCGGTGTCGAGGATCGCGAACCGCTCGCTGAGGCCGAGGCGGCTCCCGTACTTGCGGAGCACCCGCACCGCGAAGGCGTGGAAGGTGGCCACGATCGGCTGCTCGGCGGCCCGGTGGAGGTCCGGCAGCAAGGCCTCCACCCGCTCGCGCATCTCCCCGGCGGCCTTGTTGGTGAAGGTGATCGCCAGGATCGCGCCGGGGGAGACGCCGGTCTCGATCAGATGGGCGATCCGCCGGGTCACCACCCGGGTCTTGCCCGAGCCGGCGCCCGCCAGGATCAGCAGCGGCCCGTCGCGGTGGAGGACCGCCTCCCGCTGCGCGTCGTTGAGGCCTTCGAGGAGCTTCATGGGAGGGCGGTTGTAACGCGGCCCCCTGACAGGGGAGCGGCGTCGCTCGGGCGGTCGCTGGCCGGCCGCCGGACCGGCGGCAGCGAGTAGATTGCTCTCCATGCCCGCCGACGACGCCCCGCCTCCCATCCGCAAGCCCTCCTGGGTGGACAGCGTACCGCGCGTCCGGTTCCTCGAGCTGTTCGAGAAGTACCGCCAGCGCATGGTCCACAAGGACACGGGGCTCCCCTTCGACCCCTCGCCGCGGGGCGAGGCGCCGCTGACCTTCGAGCGGCTGGCCTTCGAGACCGGCTGGGGCCTGCGCCTGGCGCTCAAGGTGTTCTTCCCCACCTGCGCGGCGGTGTTCGTGGCCTCCTTCCTGCTGCCCCCCGGGAAGGCGCAGGAGGTCGTCCGGTCCTGCGCGGTCGCCGGCATGATCGGGTTCGGCACCAACTGGGTCGCGATCAAGATGCTGTTCTGGCCCAAGGAGGTGCGGCCGATCTTCGGTCAGGGCCTGATCCCCTCGCAGCGCGACCAGCTGATCGAGAAGGTCGCCAACGAGGTGCTCGAGAAGCTGATCAACGAGGAGCTGATCTTCCAGAAGATCGAGGAGACGCGGCTGGTCAGCCGGTTCAGCGAGTCGCTGTTCCAGAAGCTGCAGGGGGTGGTGCACGAGCCCGAGTTCCGCGGCGACCTGCGGAACATGATCCTGACCTACGTGGGCGACATGGCCTCCGACCCCCGCTTCCGCGAGCGCGTGGCGATCAAGGCCGAGGCCAACCTGGAGGAGTTCGCCGGGGCCAGCTTCAAGAGCTGGGTCGTCCGCAAGCTCAAGGACGTGTGGCGGCCGGCCCTGATCGAGGTCCTCAACCGGGAGATCGAGCAGCTCGACACCACCATCGACGAGGGCCTGGGCGCCTTCGAGGGCGCGCTGGAGCGGCTGCCCGAGGCGCTGGAGCGGCGGCAGGAGGCGATCGACCGGGTGCTGACCACCATGCTGCTCGGCCTGGTGCGCGAGGTGGACATGCGCGCGATCGTCCTCGAGCAGCTGTCGCAGGTGACCGCCGACGAGCTGGAGAGCGGCTTCCGCGAGTTCAGCGACGACAAGCTCAGCTTCATCACCCTGCTGGGGGGGCTGCTGGGGGTGGTGGGCGGCCCCGTGATCATCTGGCCGCTCCCCTCGCTGGCGATCCTGCTCACCCTGGCGCTGCTGCTCACCCTGGCGGACGTGGCGATCCACCCCCTCATGGGCACGCGCTACTGGCCGCGGCGGGGCGGCCAGGCCAAGCGGTAGCGCACCGCGCGCTGGGACCCTCCTCGCGTGCTATACCGGGCCTCCCCGCCTGGAGGCGCCCGTGACGGACCCTCGCTCCCTCGACCCCTTCTTCCGGCCCCGCTCCGTCGCGGTGGTGGGCGCCAGCCGGCGCGCGTCCTCGGTGGGATACGCGCTGTTCCGCAACCTGGTGCGCGGCGGCGCCGACGAGGAGGACGGCTTCCCGGGGGAGGTCTACGCGGTCAACCCCAAGGGCGGCGAGCTGCTGGGGCGGACGGTGCACCCCACCCTGGCCTCGATCGGCGCCCCGGTCGACCTGATCGTGGTGGCGATCCCGCCCAAGTACATTCCCGCCCTCATGGAGGAGGCGGGGGCCGTCGGCGTCCGCGCGGCGATCGTGATCTCCGCCGGCTTCGGCGAGCTGGGGGCCGAGGGGCGCGCCCTGCAGGAGCGGGTCGTCGAGCGGGCGCGGGCCCACGGCATTCGAGTGGTCGGGCCCAACTGCCTGGGCGTGATCCGGCCCCACGCCCGGCTCAACGCCAGCTTCGCGGCGCACGCGCCCGCCGCGGGGCGCATCGGGCTGCTCAGCCAGTCGGGCGCCCTGGTGACCGGCCTGATCAGCTACGCGCAGGTGGAGCGGTTCGGCCTGTCGGCGGCGGTGTCGCTGGGCGCCAAGGCGGACGTGGACGACGTCGAGGTCCTGCGCTGGCTCGCCGACGACCCCGAGACCCACGTCCTGGCCATGTACGTGGAGGCCTTCGCCGAGCCGCGCGCCTTCCTGGAGGCCGCCCGCGAGCTGTCGCGCAAGAAGCCGATCGTGGCCCTCAAGGGAGGCGCCACCGCGGCGGGCGCCAAGGCCGCCTCCAGCCACACCGGCAGCTTGGCGGGCTCCCTCGCCGCCTACGGCGCCGCGTTCTCCCAGGCGGGCGTGCTGCAGGCGTCGGCGATCGGCGACTTCCTGGCCTGGTCGCGGGCGCTCGCCTACCAGCCGTGCCCGGCGGGGTCCCGCCTGGCGATCGTCACCAACGCCGGCGGGCCCGGCGTGCTGTGCGCGGACGAGGCGGGGCGCCACGGGGTGGAGCTGGCCGAGCTGAGCGCCGACACGCGGGCCAAGCTCGACGCGGTCCTGCCGGCGGTGTGGTCGCGCGGCAACCCGATCGACATCATCGGCGACGCGACCCCCGAGCGCTTTCAGCAGGCCCTCGACATCGTCGGCGCGGCCCCCGAGGTGGACGGGGTGGTGGTGGTCATGACGGTGCAGGCCATGACCGATCCGCGCGCCACCGCGGAGGCGATCGTGGCCGCCGCGCAGGGGTGGACCAAGCCGATCCTGGCCAGCTTCCTGGGCCTGGTCGGCACCGAGACCGGCTCGTTCCTCGACGCCCACGGCATCCCCGAGTTCAACACCCCCGAGCGGGCGATCAGCGCCATGGGCGCCCTCATGCGCCGCGGCCGGTGGCTGGCCCGGCCCGAGCCCGAGGCGCGCCCGTTCCCCGAGATGCCGGCGCCCGACCTGACGCAGGCCCGGGCGCTGGTCCAGGCCGCCCGCTCGGAGGGGCAGCGCAACCTCGACCTGGCCCGGGCTCGGGCGGTGCTGGCCTCGGCGGGGCTCCGCTACAACGGCGCGGGCGAGGGGAGCGACGAGGACGAGGCGGCGCGGGTGGCCGACCGGCTGGGGTACCCGGTGGTGATCAAGGTCAGCAGCCCCGACGTGATCCACAAGTCGGACGTGGGCGGGGTGACCCTCAACGTGCTGGACGGCGCGGGCGTGCGCGCGGCCTGCGCCGACATGCGCGCGGCGGTGGAGCGCGCCCAGCCCGGCGCGCGGATCGCCGGGTTCACGATCGAGGAGCAGGTGAGCGGCACCGAGGTGATCGTGGGCGCCTCCCGCGACCCGGGCTTCGGACCCCTGATCATGGTGGGCATGGGCGGGATCTTCGTGGAGGTCTACA
>JAWLGW010000483.1:0-5611 GCA_041690735.1 Planctomycetota bacterium | reverse complement strand
GCTACGCCTCCAGCCGCGCGGTGTGCAGGCGCAGGGCGTTGGCGATCACCGACACCGAGCTGAGGCTCATGGCGGCCGCGGCGATCATGGGGCTCAGCAGCAGGCCCAGCGCGGGGTACAGGGCCCCGGCCGCGACCGGCACGCCCACCGCGTTGTAGGCGAAGGCGAAGAACAGGTTCTGGCGGATGTTCCGCAGGGTCTGGCGGCTGAGCCGCCGGGCCCGCACGATCCCGCGCAGGTCGCCCTTCACCAGCGTCACCCCGGCGCTCTCCATGGCGACGTCGGTCCCGGTGCCCATGGCGATCCCGACCTCGGCCCGCGCCAGCGCGGGCGCGTCGTTGACGCCGTCGCCGGCCATGGCCACCCTGCGCCCCTCGGCCTGCAGCCGGGCCACCGCCTCCACCTTCTGCTCCGGGAGGACCTCGGCGACCACCTCGTCGATCCCGAGCTCCTGCGCCACCGCCTCGGCGGTGGCCCGGCTGTCGCCGGTCACCATGACGACCCGCAGGCCTTCGCGGTGCAGGGCCTCGACCGCCTCGCGGCTGGTCTCCTTGATCGGGTCGGCCACGGCGAGCAGCCCCGCCAGGGCGCCGTCCGCCGCCGCGAACATGACCGTGTGGCCCCGAGCGCGCAGCCCCTCCACCTCGTCGGTCAGCGGCGTGACGTCGACGCCGACCTCCTCCATGAGGGCCTGGTTACCGACCGCGACGGCCACGCCATCGACCTGTCCCCGGGCCCCCTTCCCCGTGACGGCCCGGAACTCGCTCACCTCGCCCAGCCTGGCGCCCCGCTGCTCGGCGCCCCGCACGATCGCCGCCGCGAGGGGGTGTTCGCTCGCCCGCTCCAGGCTCCCGACCAGGTGCAGCACACGCGCCTCGTCCGACGCGCCCTGCGGCGTCACCGCCACCAGCTCGGGCCGCCCCTCGGTCAAGGTGCCGGTCTTGTCGACCACCAGTGTGTCCACGTCCCGCAGGACCTCGATCGCCTCGGCGTTCTTGAACAGGACCCCCAGGCTGGCCCCGCGTCCGCTCGCCACCATGATCGACATGGGGGTCGCCAGACCCAGGGCGCAGGGGCAGGCGATGATCAGCACGGCCACCGCGTTGATCAGCGCGTAGGCCATGCGCGGCTCCGGCCCCAGGATGGCCCAGGCCACGAAGGTCACCGCCGCCACCGCCACCACCGCGGGCACGAACCAGGCCGCCACCACGTCGGCCACCCGCTGGATCGGCGCCCGGCTCCGCTGCGCCGCCGCCACCATGTCGATGATCCGCGCCAGCAGCGTCTCGGAGCCCACCCGCTCGGCCCGCATCACGAGGGCCCCGCTCCCGTTGATCGTCGCGCCGATCACGGCGTCGCCCGGGCGCTTGGACACCGGGATGGGCTCGCCCGACACCATGGACTCGTCGAGCGAGCTCTCGCCCGTCAGGATCACCCCGTCGACCGGCACCTTCTCGCCGGGGCGCACCCGCAGCCGGTCGCCCACCCGCACCTCCTCCAGCGGGACGTCCTCCTCCTCGCCGTCGTCGCGCAGGCGCCGGGCGTGCTTGGCGGCCAGCCCCAGCAGCTGCTTGATCGCGGCGCCCGCGCGCGTCCGCGCCCGCAGCTCGAGCACCTGCCCCAGCAGGATCAGGGTGGTGATGACCGCCGCCGCCTCGAAGTACACCGCCACCTGGCCGCCGTGGCCCCGGAACGAGGGCGGGAACAGGGCCGGCGCCAGGGCCGCCACGACGCTGTAGCCGTAGGCGACGCCCACGCCGATGCCGATCAGCGTGAACATGTTGAGGCTGAGGTGGCGGAGCGAGTGGTAGAAGCGCACGAAGAAGGGCCAGGCCGCCCAGGTGCACACGGGCGTGGCCAGCGCCAGCTCCAGCAGGACCCGACCCCGGCCGCCCAGCAGGCGCGAGAAGGGCTCCCCCGGCAGCATGTCGCCCATGGCGACCACCAGCAGGGGCAGGGTGAACCCGAGGGCCACCCAGAAGCGGCGCGTCATGGCGCGCAGCTCTGGGTTCTCCTCCGCGTCGTCGGGGCCGGGGGCACCCCGCGGCTCGAGCGCCATGCCGCAGATCGGACAGGAGCCCGGCTCGGACCGCACCACCTCGGGGTGCATGGGGCAGGTCCACTCGGTCCGCCGCCCCGGCTGGGGCGGTGTGAGGGGCTCGAGGCTCATCCCGCAGCGGGGGCAGTCGCCCGGCGCCTCGGCGCGGACCTCGGGGTGCATGGGGCAGGTGTACGAGGCCGACGCCGCGGGCGCTGGCGCCCCGGAGGCTCGCAGGGTGCGCTCCGGCTCCGCCTCGAACCGCTCCAGGCAGCGCGCGCTGCAGAAGGCGTACGCCTGTCCGGCGTGGGTCGTGCGGTGCTCCGAGTCGGGCGCGACCGACATGCCGCACACCGGGTCGCGGAGCGTCTGGAGGGTGCCCGGAGCCCCCGCCCGCGGTGGGTGTTCGTGACGGTCCATTCGATCGCTCCTGGGGTCCTCCGGGCGCAAGCCGGGTGCCGAGGCCTCGCCGTCATGCCCGTGCCGGCCGCAGCAGGAGGGCGCGCTCATGGGGTCGTCCATGCCAACTCCTTTCCGTTGGGAGGCTTGAGAGCTCGCGAGCATCCTCGCTCCGGCCCCTCGACCTCGGTCTCACGCGGGCAGACGGGGGAGCCCGGCGACGATTACGCGGCGCGACCTGTCTCACCGCCGACACCGGCTCGCTGCGACGGCGACCGACCTGCGAGAATGGGCGCATGAGCGAACCTGCCGCGCCGCGCGCGGACGAAGCGGCCGCAGTCGCCGCGCTGGTGGCGAGCCACCGCGAGTTCCTGGCCTTCCTCGAGCGCCGCCTGGGCGACCGGGACCTGGCGGAGGACCTGCTCCAGGCGGCGTTCGTGAAGAGCCTCGAGCGGGTGGGGACGCTACGCGCGCAGGAGTCGCTGCGGGCGTGGTTCTACCGCATGCTCCGCAACGCGGTCGTCGACCACCACCGGCGCACCACCACCGCGCGCGGCGCCCTCGAGCGCGTGGCGGCGCTGCGCGACGAGGGCTGGCGCGACCCCGACGTCGACGCCGCGGTGTGCCAGTGCGTGGCGCGGCTCGCCGAGACGCTGCCGCCCGCCTACGCCCGCGCGATCCGTCGCCTGGAGCTCGACGAGGTGCCGGTCAAGGAGTTCGCCGCCGAGGAGGGGATCACCCGCAACAACGCGGCGGTGCGGGCCTTCCGGGCCCGGGAGGCGCTCCGCCGGCAGGTGGCCCGCGCCTGCGGGACCTGCGCCGAGCACGGCTGCCTCGACTGCGCCTGTAAGTGAGGGGGCACGACTCCGAGTCGCTCGTCGCGCGGCACCTAGCGATATAGGCGTAGACCGGGGAGGTCACCCTCCCCGGTCTACCCCGATACCGCTAACTGCTAACCGCTCGTGCCCGGATCAAGCCGAGCAGCAGCGCAGCGAGCCGGGCGGGAGAGAAGACGACGCCGAATCGTGCCCCCCCATTTGTTTAGCGCGCGGCCCGCTTCTTCTTGCTGCTGGCGGCCTTCTTCTTGGCGCCCGTCTTGGTACGGGCCGCGGCGGCCTTCTTGGCGACCGTCTTCTTCTTGCCGCTCCGGGCCGGCGACTTGCTGGCGGCAGCCTTCTTCTTGCTGCCGGTCTTCTGCTTGGCCGCGGCGACCTTCTTCTTGGTCGAGGTCTTCTTCTTGGCGGCGGGCTTCGCGCGCGCCGAGGTGGCCGCCGCCCGACCGCTGGTCTTGCTCTGCCGCCCCGAGGTGGCCGCCCGGGCGCGGCCCGAGGCGGCGCCGAGGCGCCCCGACACGCCGGAGCTGCCGGCGGCGGCGCTCAGGACCTCGCGGGCGTGGTCCTTGACCTTCACCTTGCGCCACACCTTCTCGATGCGCCCCTTCTCGTCGATCAAGAACGTCGTCCGCTCGATCCCCATGAAGGTGCGCCCGTACAGCTTCTTCTCCTTCCACACCTCGTAGGCCTCGGCGACCGCGTGGTCGGTGTCGGCCAGGAGCGGGAAGTTGAGCTCGTACTTGGAGGTGAAGGTGCGGTGGCGCTCCGCCGGGTCGGGGCTCACGCCGACCACCGCCACCCCAGCCTTGGCGAACCGCTGGTGCAGGTCGCGGAAGTCGCAGGCCTCGGTGGTGCAGCCGGGGGTCATGTCCTTGGGATAGAAGTACAGCACCAGCTTTCGCCCGGCGAAGTTGCTCAGCCGAACGGTGTTGCCGTCGCCGTCCTGGAGGGTGAACTCGGGCGCCTTGGTACCGACCTTCATGGGGCGGCTCCTCGCTGGGGTGCGGTGCGCGCGGATTCTATACGGCCGCTCCGGTCGCGCCACCCGCCCGAGCCCGGGCTTCGCAAACCAAACGACTGCTGGACAAAACCTTATGTACCCGGCCCCAGGAGCTCCTCGTCGTGGCAGCGGACCGCCAGGACGTCGAGCTCGGCGCACACCGCGCCCACCCCCAGCAGGCCGGCGACGGACGGCTGAGTGCGCCCCTCGTCGCCCGAGATCAGCTCCTTGATGTAAGTCCCCGCCTCGGCCTCCACCTCGACCTCCAGGGTGGTGGGGTCGACCTGCCGGGGGACGAAGGCCAGCACCCGCCGGCGGCGGACGAGGTCGCTGCGACGGTGGGCCACCCGCACGGGGGTCCGCTGCTCCAGCGTCTCCCCCTCCAGCCGCGCCGCCAGCCCCGCCACGGCCGCCGCGTCGACGGGAGCGTCCAGGCGGCACACCGCCCGGTAGCGCTTGTCCGCCTTGTGCTCCTTGAGCGTCCCCACCAGGTCGTCCCCGACCGGCCGGAGGCCCGCCGGGAGCTCGACCCGAGCGGCGGCTCGGCCCTCGATCTCGGCCACCAGCGCCGCCAGGTCGGCGGTCCGGCGGCGGGGCTCCCGCACCTCGAGCACGAACGGCCGCCCCTCCCCCAGGCAGCGCACGTCCACGTCCTCGCGCCCCATGCCGTGCAAGGCATAGCCGCGCCGGGCCGCTGCGAAGGCCTCAGCCGCCGGGGCGCCGACCAGGTCCTCCAGGGCCACCGGGTAGCGGCGTCCGGTGCCGTCGCAGCCGCCGCAGCCCCGTCCGCGGCACTCGGGGCACCGCCAGTGGGTCCGGGTCTGCGGCAGCCCCCGCGCGAGCTTGCGGTAGCGGCCGTAGAAGAACAGGGGGCGGATCTTGCGGTCCACGCGCCCCCGGGCGTCGTCCCACACCAGGGTCAGCTCGGGGCGCTCGAAGTCGCACCGGCGACCGAGGGGCGCCCAGGCCTCCGCGAGCGCCAGACCGACGGCCCGCTTGAGCGCGCCCTTCCAAGCCAGCACCTCGTGCTCCGGGAGGGACTTGGCGGGTCGGGCCGCCCGGACGCCCACCAGGAACGTCGTGAACTCCAGCGGCGCGGCGGCGCGCAGGCACCGCTCCACGATCCGAGGGGCGAGGTCCGCCGGGTCTTCGAGGAGGAACGGGTCGGGCGAAGGGCTCACCCGGGCGAGTGTAGCCTCGGCGAGCGGGGCCTGCGACGCGAGCGGGGCGAGCGCACCTCCGCCGGAGCGCTGTCGGCAGCAGAATCCAGCAGCCTCCGGCCTCACGTCGCGCTCGCTCGTGGTCGTGGGGGGGGGCGACCCCCAGCCCCCTAACCAACCC
>JAWLGW010000482.1:0-5611 GCA_041690735.1 Planctomycetota bacterium | reverse complement strand
TCTACTTCCGCCGCCGCGGCTGGCTGTGAGTCAGGTCGCGTCCACCGGCAGCGCCGGGTCCGGCGCCTCGGGCGGCGCCAGCGAGCGGGGGCGGAAGCCGCCCCGCGGGGGGACGTAGGTCCGCCGGGCCAGGACCTGCACGAAGCGGCCCTCGGGCCAGCGGAGGGCGGTGAGGCGGCCTCCATAGCAGCAGCCCTGGTCCACGCACACGGTGCGGTTGCGCCACTCGGGATCGCGTTGCGGCGTGTGGCCGTACACGACGAAGGCCTCGCCCTGATAGTCCGCCGCCCAGTCGGCGCGCACCGGCAGGCCGTCGCGGGTCTCGCCGGTGGGCGCGCCGTAGCGGGTGAAGGCCTCCACCGCGGGCCCGACGCCGCCGATCATGTCGGCGCGGATCCCTCCGTGGGCGGCGACCAGCCGGCCCCCCGCCAGGACGAGGTGGCTGGTGAGGCCGGTGAGGAAGGCGTGGGCGCGGGCCACGAAGGCCGCCCGCTCGGGGCCGGGCAGCCCCTCGATCTCGGCGACGGTGCGCTGCAGCCCGTGGGACACCTGCACCTTGCGCCCCTCCAGCCACCGGCGCAGCTTGTCATCGTGGTTGCCGAGGACGCACAGGGCGTGGCCCGCGGCCGCCATGTCCATGACCCGGGTGAGCACCGCCACGCTGCGCGGGCCCCGGTCGGCGAGGTCACCCAGGAACACCGCCGTCCGCCCGTCGGGGTGGCCGCGGTCGCCGTCCAGCCGATAGACGTCGCCGATCAGGTCGAAGGGGCCCGCGAGGTCCGACCGGTCGCAGGGGCGCGGCACCACCCGCAGAGCCGGGCGGTCGAGCTGCGCGGAGGTCAGCTCGTGCACCGTCACGTCCCGGCGGCGCCTCAGCTCCGCCAGGGCGGCCGGGACCTGCCGCGACGCCTGCTCGCGCACCTCGGCGGCGGCGGTCACCCGCAG
This sequence comes from Planctomycetota bacterium, assembly GCA_041690735.1. Taxonomy (GTDB): domain Bacteria; phylum Planctomycetota; class J058; order J058; family J058; genus JAWLGW01. The sequence goes on along the minus strand of JAWLGW010000482.1, from coordinate 4,666 downwards.
CTCGCCCGGCTCGAGGACCAGGCGCTCGAGGCAGGTCTCGGGGGAGAGGCGCAGGCCTAGCGCCACCACCGGGGCGTGCCGCCGGCGGGCCAGGCGCACCAGCGGGCTCCACGTCGCCGAGTCGAGCAGCTCCGCGTCCACGCAGGTCAGCAGGTGGCGGCGGAGGCGCTCGTCGACGATCTGCTCCAGCAACGCCCAGGCCGCGGCGGCGGCCGAGGGGTCCCGCTCCCGGTCGCACACCGCGGCCCGCAGGCGCGCCTCGCTCACCCCCTCGGTGGGGCCGAAGCACCGCAGGGCGAAGGTCGTCTTGCCCGCGCCGCGGGCGCCGATCAGCAGGACCAGCGCGCCCCGCGGCACCTCGATGGGCGGCAGCTCGATCGGCTCCGCCTCAGGCGGCGTCGTCACCCACTGCCTTGCCGCGCGGCGCCGGCCCCTCGACCTGGCGGAAGCGGCCCGAGCTGGTGCGGGCGATCCGGTTGCGGCACCCGTAGATCGCGCACCCGTTCCCCTCCTCGAAGCAGGAGGGGTGGTAGGGGGTGCCGCAGGCGTCGCACCGGGCGAGGGGCGCGGTCTCCTCGATCTCGCCCCGGCAGAAGGGGCAGGCGAGGTCGCCGCCCGACTCGGCGAGGGGGATCTGGATGTCCTCCAGCGAGAGGGCGATCCGGTGCAGGCGGTCGAGGACCTTGAGGATCCGCTCGGGGTCGGGGGCGGCGGGGTCCCACACCAGGTAGGCCTGCACCAGCCCGTCGCCGCCCAGGACCTGCGTGGCGCCGAAGTCGCGCAGCAGGCGCTCCAGGGCGTAGGCCACGCCTTCGGGCGGCGGGGTGCCGCGGATCTTGAGGTAGCTGGCGCCGAGCCACCGCAGCAGGCGGCTGCGGGGGCAGGCCCGGAAGCGGTCGCCGGTGCGGATGCGGGTCTGGGCATGCACCGCGCGGGCGTCGGGCCCGCCGACGAAGCGCACCTCCACGTCGCGGCCGTGGTTGCGGCCGACGACCCCGGGCTGCTTGAACCAGCCGTCGTCCCGCCGCCCGCCAGTCAGCCGCGCGAGGAGCTGCCCCCGCGCCGCCTCGAACCGCGCCTCCCGCTCGATCCGCAGGACCTTGCGTGGTTTGTCGGGGCCTGGCTTGTCGAAGCGCGGCTTGTCGGGCGGGGCGGGATCGGGGACTTCCACGGAGTCCACCATACCGAGGGTCACGGTCATGGCCCACGACCCGCGAAGGAGCCCCTAGCCGATCCGCTCCCGCACCCGCGCGAAGCCGGGCAGCGCCTGCTCGATCACCTGGCGGGGGACGGCGTACGAGAGCCGGAAGTGGCCGGGGGTGCCGAAGCCCGAGCCGGGGACCGCCAGGATCCGCTCGGACAGGAGCTCGCCGATGAACGCCACGTCTTCGTCGATCGGGGCCTTGGGGAACAGGTAGAAGGCGCCCTCGGGGGCCACGCACTCGTAGCCGGCCTCGCGCAGCCCGCCCAGGAACAGGCGCCGCCGGGCGGCGTACTCCTCGAGGTCCACGGTCACGTCGTCGAGGCGCGCGATCACGCGCTGCATGAGGGCCGGCGCGTTGACGTAGCCGAGGGTGCGGTTGCAGAAGATCGCGGCGCCCAGCAGGGCCTGCCGGTCGGGGTGCTCGGGGTGAACCGCCACGAAGCCGATCCGCTCCCCCGCCAGGCCGAGGTCCTTGCTGAACGAGGTGGCGACCGCGCTGCGCGGGGTCGCTCGCAGGACGCTGCCCACCTGCGCCCCGTCGTACACGATCCGCCGGTAGGGCTCGTCGCTGATCAGGGTCGCCCCGGGGGCCTTGCGGTCGAGCAGCGCGCCCAGGGCGTCGAGGTCCGCCTGCGGGTAGACGCGCCCCGTGGGGTTGTTGGGCGAGTTGATCACCACCGCCCGGGTGCGCGGGGTGAGGGCCGCCTCGAGCGCGACGAGGTCGAGGGCGAACTCGGCCGTGCAGGGGACGGTGACGACCTCGCCGCCGTGGTTGTCGACGTAGAAGCGGTACTCGGGGAAGTAGGGCGAGAGCAGCACCACCTCGGTGCCGGGGTCGAGGAGCGCCTTGAACAGGACGTTGAGCGCGCCGGCGGCGCCCACCGTCATGATCACGCCCTCCACCCCCGGATCGACGCCGTGCAGCTCTGCGACCTTGGCCGCGGTGCGGGCCCGCGTCTCGGGATACCCGGCGTTGGGCATGTAGCGGTGGCTGTGCGGCGTCCGCTCGTGGAGCAGCGCCTCCAGCACCTCGAAGAAGGCCTGCGGCGGCTCGAGGTCGGGGTTGCCCAGCGAGAAGTCGAACACGTTCTCGGGGCCGTACTTGCGCTTGAGCTCGGCGCCCTGCTCGAACATCCGCCGGATCCAGGAGGCCGATGCCATGAAGGACTGGACGCGGCGAGAGACGGCCATGCCTGCGGCTCCTCCAGGAAGCGGGTGGGTGCGTAGTGTACCGCTCGCCGGAACCCCCGAAACCCCGATGGGGCAGGCCCAGGTACCCCATTTTTGCCGACCGGTAAGGATGGGGTTCGGCAAAATCAGGGTCCGCAGGCCTCCACGCACGGAGAAAGAGCGACTTAGCTGCTGGCACGACCCTCGCTCAAGGTCGGCCAGTTCTGTTCAGTGACGCTTGAGAGGGGTCAAGTTCCCCCCGCCCTTCCCCCTCTCAGGCACGACCCGTCAGACCCCGGAGTGCGTGGCTCCGGGGTCGGGGTTTTTCCGGAGGGTGCGTTGGGGGACCTGTCCTCATGTGCGAGATCAGCGGTCGACGCTCGCGCCTCGCGAACGCACATCAGGCGGGAGGTGTGAAGGCGCCACTCCTCGACCCATGTTCACTGAGGCCGGGCTGTGCAGGCGTCGCGGGCGTGGTTCAATAGGCCCCGCATCAAGGGGGCCTGCATGCTGAAGCCAGAGGAAACGGCCGCCGGGTTCGTGGCGCAGGGGCTCGCCAGCGCGGCCGCCGAGGTGGCGCTCGACGAGGAGGCGCGGACCTCGCTGGCGGAGGACGCCGCGGCGCTGGGCTTCTTCGGCCTGCTGTCGAGCCTGGCGGTGGAGGGGATCCCCGACCCCGACCCGGCCGTGCGCGCCGAGCTGGCGGACGTGCTGGTGCGCGACCTGCAGGACGCGCTGGGGAGCGGCGAGAGCTCCCTCGATGCGCTCATGACCGAGTTCTCGAGCGCCAAGGGGGAGCGCGGCTCCGAGCTGCTGGCCCGGCTGGTGGCCCGCGTGACCTACGAGGTGTACGACCTGCGCGCCCACCGGTTCGTGCAGGAGGACGCGCTGCTGGCGGGGGAGGTCATGGCGTCGGGCGGCCCCGGACAGGACGCCCGGGAGCTGGCGCGGCGGATCACCCGGCTGTCGCGCCTGGCGCTGCGCCACGTGCTCGGTCACCTCGACGGGCAGATCGACCTGGTGCACCGGCTGGCGAACCCCGAGGCCCCGGTCCTGTACCCCGAGATCGAGGCCCGCATGGAGGACTTCGCCCCGCGGATCTTCGCCCAGCGCCTGCCTTCCCTGGCCGGGGTGCTCCTCAAGGACGAGAAGCGGTTCCGCTTCGCCTTCGTGCTGTGGTGCCGCCTGCGCGGCGTGGTGATCGGGCGCGACCCGCTGCTCGCGGTCGCCGACCTGATCGATCCGAAGCGCCCCCTCGACCTGCTGCAGGCCCTGGCGAGCCGCCGCGCCGCGCGCGCCGCCCTGCGCAAGGCGGACGAGGCCTTCCCGGCGGCGGCCCGGATCGAGGCGGCGCTGCGCGGGCGGCCGCTGGGCTAGTCGTCGAGCTCGAGCTCCACGCCGGAGTCGAGCTCGAGGTCGGAGCCGAGGTCGTCCGAGGCGCTGGGCGCCGAGCCCGAGCCCGAGCCCTCCTCGAGGTCGAGCTCGATCCCCGAGCCCACGTCGAGGTCCGACGACAGGCCGTGCGGCGCCGACACCTCCGCCGGCGAGGCGGAGCTCCCCTTCGACGCGCTCCCCTCGGAGTCGAGGTCGATGTCGACGTCGATCCCCGAGATCGCGTCGTCGATGTTCGAGTCGAGCTCCTGGACGTCGTCCACGTCGTCGAGGCTCTCGCTGGCCTCCTCCTCGTCGAGGTCGACCTCGAGGCCGCTCAGCTCCTCGACGCCGTCGTCCGAGCCCTCCTCCTCGTCCGAGCCCAGCTCCTCGAGCTCGTCGTCTCCGTCCTCCTCGTCCGACTCTGCGGCAGGGGCGGGGGCGGCCTTCTTCTTCTTGCCGCCGCGCCGGCCCTCGATGTACTCCTGCACGTCGAGGTTGTCCAGCGCGCCGCGAATCGCCTCGTCCTGCTCCTCGGTGATCCAGTTCTTCTCGAGCAGCAGCGCCCCCAACTCGGGCGGGGTCTCGCCCTCGAGGTACGCCTCCTTCTGGAGCGCGAGGCCCTTGTCCACCTGCTTCGCCTTGCAGAACTTGCTCTTGATCGCGATCCGCGCGTACACCTTGTCGCGCAGGCGGCGCTCGCGGAACAGGCGGGCGTTCTCCACCTGCCGGGCCTGCGTGCCCGTCATGAACTCCTTCTGGACCAGCACGTCGACCAGGCGGGGCGTCTTCTTCCTCTTCCCCTTGCCCTTCCCCTTCGCCTTGCTCTGGGCCCGCAGCTTCTCGAGGAGCTTCCACGCCTCGTCGTGCTGCTTCTTGCTGACCAGCTTGTGCTTGAGGGCGAGCTGCCCGAACTCGGCG
>JAWLGW010000481.1:0-5612 GCA_041690735.1 Planctomycetota bacterium | reverse complement strand
CCTCGCTCAGGACGCCGACCTGGGTCCCGAAGCGGGACCCAAGGTCGTAGAAGTCGTCGCCGGTGGCGTCGACGGGGACCCACATGTGGGTGGCGGCACGCGCGTCGCGTGGCGGCTGGTTGCGACTCATGGGAGGAGGCCCTCCCGCTCGGCTGCGTCGGAAGGCGCGCCACGCTTCACCCGGGGCCGCGTCCGGCCGAGCGGGTGGAGGATCTCGGACTCGGAGCCGGTGACGATCGTGGTGACGAACCCCTTGCCATTGGGGCGCATGGCGATCTCGACGCCTGAGACCACGCCGTCGCAGTTGACGGGCCAGGGTCGGCCGAGCGAGTACTTGGCCGCCTCGACTCGCTCAGCCTTCTTGAACAGGGCGAGCGCCACGGACCTCGCGGTCTCGTCGAGCTTGGCCCGGTTGCTCTGGCCCTCGAGCGGGACCAGCTCCACGAGATCGGGGCGGCTGACCGGGACTCCCTCGCCTGGCGGGATGGCACTGAGCTCGATCTGCTCGGCGCGGCCTGGCGCGCTGCGCTTGAACGAGGCGGTGTAGTAGCTCTCGGTGTCGGAGAGGACCTCGGGGACCTTGGTCTGGTTGGTGGTCTGGCTGCTGCCGCCCGTGACGGGCCGGCCGCTGCCCTTGTCGACCTTGGGGCGCAGGACAGCGCCGAAGTAGACCAGCGGCGACTTGGGGACGAAGCTCGTGGCCTCGGCCACCGGCACGCCCTCCTCGGCCACGTGGCCGCACAGGTCGCTGGTGCGCACGATCCCGAGCTCGGCGGAGTAGACCCGCGCACCGGGGTCGAGGTGGCGTGGGAGGTTGCGCACGAAGACTGCGGTCTGCTCCTTCACCCGCTTCTGGGCGCCGGTCCGTTCGCGGGTCTTCTGCTCCTCGCGCTGGCGGTCGATCGCGCGCAGCTCGTCCTGCACACGCTCGCGCAGCTCGTCGGCGCGCTCCCGCGCCTCCTCGTCGGGGGTCTCGAAGGCGTCGCGGGACTCGGCGACCTTCTTCTCGAACTCCACCGCCTCCTTGGCCAGCTCGAACAGGCTTTTGGAGGTCCCGCCCAGCTCCTGGTCGAGGCCGAACAGCTCGCCGAGGAGCGCGCCGTACTGGCCGGCCAGGCCGGGCGACACCTCGGAGATCCGGTCGAGGAGGCGGGCACGGGAGACCATGCCCTGGAACTGCTCGTAGGAGACGCCGTGCGTGGAGGCACCGGTGATGTTGTAGAGGAGGCGCGGGCTGACGTACTTGTCCTGGAAGCCGTAGAAGAACTCGGTCGTGAGCCAGGGGTCGGGCTTCGCGGCCTGGCGCGCCTGCGACTGGATCTGGCGCTTGAGGTCGCGGAGCTGCTTCTGGATGGTCGCGATCTTCTGCATTTCGCGGCTGGGGGCCATGGCCCGGTGGACGGACGCGAAGCGGTACGTGTCGACCCGCACGGGCAGCCGCTTGCCGGCGACGGTCTCGGCCCGGGCCCGCAGCGGGAGGAGGTGCGCGTTGGGGCCCTTGTCCCGATAGGAGCCCTGCTTCGGCTGGCCCTGCGCTGCGCCCTGGGGCGGGGGGACCTCCTTCTCCACCTTGGGGATCCGCCAGAGGCGGTAGGCCTGCTCGCGGAGGAGCTGGACGACGCGCGGGTCGAGAGCGACGTTGTTCTGGTAGGCCTGGGGCGCCAGGACGAACTTGTTGAGCCAGGCCAGGCCGAACTTGCCCTTGGTGAGCTTCTTGACCGTCTCCTCGGTGAGCGGGATCGGTTCGTTGTCGATCACGAGCACGGGGTCGAGCTCGTCCATGCGGACCGTCGCCACACGCAGTCCGCCCACGACGACAACGAAGTCGGGCGGGTAGGTCGCCTCGACCCCGCGGGTCTGGCCCGTTCCCTGGAGGTAGAGCTGGAGGCCGCGGGGGAAGTCGCGCTCGTTGCCCGCTCCCTTGCCGTCGGGCGCGTAGCCGACCTTGCCCTCGCCCGCCTCCCAAAGCGCGACCGAGCCGTCGAGGTTCAGGCAGAGTTCGTCAGTCCCGTGCTCCTGGGTGAGGCGCACCATGGCTGCGGTTGCCGACGAGAAGCGGGGGAGCTCGGTCTCGGGCTTGGTCTCGTCCCAGGCCTTGGGGTAGCGGGCGAGGCTGGGGGTGAGGAACAGGCTGCTGCCGACCTCCTTCGCGATCTCGCCGAGCGAGAAGGGCTCACCGTCGTCCTTCACGCTGTCCTTGGAGTAGTTGCCCTCGCCGTCGGTGCGGTTGAAGGACCAGCGGCGCAGGAACCCGTGCGCGTAGAAGAAGCGGGCGTCGACCAGGCGGGCCCGGACGGCGGCGAGAGAACCGTCTGCGTTGCGCTTGACCGTCTCCAGCGAGACGCAGAACAGGGGGTCCACGACGACCAGGAACTCGTTCCCCTCGCGGTCGACCTCGGCCATGACCAGGTCGCCCGCGAACTCCAGTCGGCGCTGCCTGGGAAGGGGGCGGGGGCGGCGAGGCTGGTTGCCGCGGATCGCGCTCAGGTCGGGCTGACCGTGGCTGCGCAGTCGGAGCTGGCTCAGGTCGCCGGGCGAGGGGGTCACGAACTGGAAGCCCTGGGGGAAGTCGGCCGCGAACAGGAGCACCGAGCTAGTGTCCGCCCGCCAGCCGCGGGTGCGCCGGAAGCGGACGTCGCGGCAGGGGAAGCCCTGGTAGGTAGCGATCGTCCCGCTCACGTCACAGCTCGAGGTCGGTGAGGAGGTCGGCAGTCGTCCTCTGGATCCGCTTGCCCAGGACGGCCTCCTCGGCCAGGGTCTGCTCGAAGGCGCGCTTGGCCTGCTCGCGCGCGAACCGCGGGTCCTCCTCCAGGCGGCGGCTGTAGTCGCGCCGGAAGCGCTCCTCCTCCAGGCGGGCCGTGAACAGCGCCTCCTGCTTGGCCAGCTCCTGCTGCAGGCGATCCTCGAGGTAACCGAGGAGCTTCTCGGTCAGCGGGGCCAGGAGCGTCATGAAAGGGCCGAGGCCCGGGATGAACTGGCCCACCCCGCTGATGAGCGACGGCAGGGCCTGGGTCATGTCCTGGCCGCCGAACAGGACGTTGGCAAGGGATTCGCCCTTCTCGCGCGCCTCGCCGACGGACCCAAACAGCTCGCCGAAGCCCTGGCGCTGCCCAGCCTGGAGGTCGCGGGCCGAGGCGCCGGCGCCGCGGCGGCCGAGGCCGGCGCCCCGCTTGCGCAGCGCAGCGGTCTTCTGGGCCTGCTGGAGGTTCTCCTTAAGCTCACCGCCGAGGTGCTTGGCGGTGTCGAGGGTCTTCTTGGCGCGCTCGGCGATCCGCTCCGCGACCTTCTTGGCGCGCTCGTAGTTTTTGGTTCTGAAACGGAGCAGGACTTCACGGGCCACGGCGCACCTCCCGCTCGAGGCGCTTCATGGCGCGCTCCGCACGCTGGAGGTTGCGCAGGACCTCGCGAGCCTGCTTCTCGACTTGGGCCCGCTCGCGGAAGAGCTGGCGGAGCCTGCGCTCCTGGCGCCTGACCCCGAGGACCACCACGCGGACGTCCGGATCCGGGCCGGTCACAGGTAATGGCTCACGACGGGCTGGGCGGCGCGGAGCTGGCTGGCTGGCGACTCGGTGGGCTTGGTCGCCGACCAGTAGACGAGGCTCGCCTCGCGGGCCCACAGGTGGGAGTCGGCGTCGGCCCCGAACTCGGCGACGAAGGGGTCCTTCTCGCGGGAGTTGTTGCGGTCGATGAGCCACGGGGCCGGGAGGCCACCGGGCAGCTTCAGCTCCTCCGGCTTGCCCTCGCCACCGCGCTTGCGGCCCTTGATCGCCACGGTCAGCCGCCAGGGGAGGATCGCGCCCTCGAACAGGACGGGCTCGTGGCCGCCGACCACGGGCTCGAAGTCGAAGTCGACGTGGCCTCCCGTGATCTCGGTCTGGATCTGCCACCGGACCCCCTCCGGCTTGTCGGGCTCGTCGGGGGTCGGCTCCTTGACGACCCAGGTCCCTTCAGCGTAGCGGATCGCCTTCTCGTCGAGGATCTCCGAGGTCTCGATGGGACCGCTCGGGCGACGCCCCTGGACCCAGGGCAGGGCGCCGGGGCCGCGGGCGGTGGCGCGGTAGGTCGTCGAGCGCTCGTCCTTCTCCACTCGGGTGCGGACCGAGTAGCCGACCTCCGTGGGGCTCGTTCCCGGCGAGGTGGTCCCCACGTGGACGTCCCACTGCTTGATCCGGGAGACGACCGAGCAAACCGTCGGCGTGCGGCGGTTCTGCTCGTCGGCGTCTGTGGCGACGACCTCGACGCCGTCCGGCCCGTTGGTCGCGTAGGTGTAGCTGCCGCCGAAGGGGGCGATGTCGATGCGCCCGAAGCGCCGAGCCTTGTCCACCGCGTCGACGCCCTCGCGGGTGGTAATGACCGTGCGCCACTCCATGACGTGCAGCCCTCCGGGGTCGAAGGACGAGCTGACCTCCTGGTCCCAGCCGACGATCCCGTTGGGGTCAGCGAAGCGCTGGACGGCCGAGACGACAAGCGTCACGGGCGCCAGGACCCGCCAGGTGGCGGTCGGCGCCAGCTCGTCGCTGCCGGCCGAGAGCTGCTCGATCTTGAACCGTTCGTAGTCGGGCGGCCCCAGGGTCCAGACGACCTGGGCCACGCCCGCGGGGTCGCGGATCAGACGGACCCAGAGGGGGAAGCCCTGGCCGCGGACGCGCAGGCGGGCGAGGAAGGCGGTCCATTCGCGCCAGAAGGTCGCGGGGCTCCCGTCCGAGGAGACGAGCCGCGCGCCGGGGATCTCCCACACCTCGCGGATCTCGACGACCTGGGGCGGGTTGGCAGCCTCCTTCCACACGGGCTCCAGGCGGGGTTCGAGCGGACCTGGCACGTCGAAGCGGAAGTGGCCCTGATCCCCCTGGATCTCCAGTTGCAGGGGCGGGGCAGCCACAGGTCAGCTCCCGTCAGGCGGGGATTGAAGCTGGCCCCTTCGCTTCTTCGGATGCCGGGCCTTCTTCTTCCGCTTGGGCGGCGCGGCCTGCCCGTCGGGCCCTGGTTCAGCGGTCGGCTCCAGCGTCTCGGGTGTCGGCTCCTGACGCAGGGACGAGAAGATGCCGTCGATCTTGGCCCGCAGGCGGAGCAGGTCGTCGACCTCGGTACCCTGGACCCAGGCGCGGGGGATGAGCACGTCGCGGACGAAGGCGAGTTCACGGAGCGTGATGGCGCGGTTGTTCACACCTCCACGATGCACCCATGTGGGACGGGACCCTGTCAGTGCCTTATGGCTGGATGGAGGATGACGAGGTGCCTCATGACAAAGACCCCGGACTCGCCGAGTGGCTCCGAGCCAGAAACCTCAGCGGAGGAAGCGGCGCAGGACGCCGAAGACAGGGGCGCCTCCAGTCCATCGCTGCATGAGCTAGAGGAGGACAACACTCGGCTGGCGGCATTCCTCTTCGGGGCTTCAATCGCTTCCGTCGTGGCTGTAGGTCTGGCCGGGACCATGCTCCGAGTCGCCGAGTTCGCGCAGACGTGGGCATTCGTCCTCTTGGGAGTCGTAGCGCTCGTTGGCCTGCTTGCCACCGCATACTGGGCCTACAAACGCGTCTTCTTCCGCAAGGTCCTGGGCGTTGACTTGCGCAGTATCTCTGGGACTCTCGGCGATCAGAACAAGACCCTGGAGG
>JAWLGW010000480.1:0-5616 GCA_041690735.1 Planctomycetota bacterium | reverse complement strand
GAGCGGTGCGCGTGCTGGCGACCCTGCGCCGGGCGGCGCTGGCGCAGGCCGCGAGCGACGTCTCGGCCGCGGCCGAGATCGCCAGCGGCCTCGCGCGCTCCTTGCTGCGCGGCGGCCGCCACGACGACCTGAGCCGGGAGGAGTGGGAGACGACGCTGGGGCAGCTGCGGCTGCTGCTGGAGTCGATCGGCAGGCCCGACCAGGCGGGCGCGCTCGCCGCCGAGGCCGGCGAGGTCCTGGGGCGGCTCGCCTGGGCAGGTGCCGTCGACGAGCTGTTGCCGCAGCTGCTGGAGCAGGCGCAGGAGGGGCGGGCGGGGGAGTTGCGCCACCACGCGCGCCTCGCGCAGCCGCCGCTGGTCCTGGCCTACCGCGTGTTCCCCGGCTCGGCCCGCGCCGGAGGGCGCGGACCGGTCTTGGTCGGGTTCGAGCTGGACCTGGGCCGAGCGGCGGCAGACGTGCTGGCGCCAGCCTCCGAGGCCTTCGGGCAGGCGGAGGGGGCGTCGGTGGCGGTGATCGACGGGGCAGGGCAGGTGCAGGCCAGCGCGACCGGCACCCCGGCGGCCCCCGAGGGGGAGCGGGCGGCGGAGGGGGCGAGCGCGCCCCTCGACGTCGTTCCCCTGTGGACGGTGCGGGCGGTCGTGCCCGGCGAGGGGGTGGCGCAGGCGCGGCGCAACCGGCTCGTCCTGTACGGGGCGCTGCTGCTCCTGACCTTGGGCACCGCGACGGCGGGGGTCGTGGCCACGGTGCGCTACGTGGAGCGGTCGCTCGAGCTGGCCAAGATGAAGTCGGACTTCCTGTCCAACGTCACGCACGAGCTCAAGACGCCGCTGACCTCGATCAAGATGTACGGCGAGCTGCTGGCGCTGGGGCGCACCAAGAACCCGGCGCGCGCCCAGGAATACGCGCAGATGATCGTGCGCGAGGGCAACCGCCTGGAGAAGCTGATCGAGGACGTGCTCGACTTCGCGCGCCAGGACTCGGGCAAGCACGACTACGTGCTGGCCGAGGAGGACGTCGCCGACACGGTGGCCGAGGCGCTCGACCTGTTCCGCCACTCGGCCAAGGTGCGCGGGTTCGACCTGTTCGTCGAGCTGCCGCCGGTGGGGGAGCTGCCGCCCGTCGACCTGGACCGGGACGCGGTCGTCCGCTCGGTGCTCAACCTGCTGAGCAACGCCGTGAAGTACTCGGGGGACGCGCGCTGGCTGCGGGTGAGCGTGGCGCGAGAAGGGCGCGACCTGATCGCGATCGAGGTGGAGGACAAGGGCATCGGGATCGACGCCGCGGACCTGGAGCGGATCTTCGACCGCTTCTACCGCGCCGGGGACGAGCTGACCCGCGGCGTCTCCGGCGCCGGCCTGGGGCTGAGCCTGGTCGATCAGATCGTGCAGGCCCACGGCGGGGAGATCCGGGTCGAGAGCGAGCGCGGCGCGGGCTCGGCCTTCACGATCCTGCTGCCGATCGTGGAGGACTACCGCGACGAGTGGCCGCCCCCCGACCTCCTGGGGGGCGACCCCGCGGTCGATGGCGAGCTGAGGAGCGCGGAGACGCCACAGGGGCCGGGCGGTGAGGCGGCGGCCCCTCGGAGCGACGCCGGCTCGGTGTAGAATGAGCGCCTCAACGGCGCAGGGAGGGTCTCGTGACCGGCATCGTCGAGCGGCCGACGCCCAGGATCCTGGTGATCGATGACGAGCCGGCGATCCTGGCGGGGATCCGCGACAGCCTCGAATACGAGGACTACCAGGTGGAGACCGCCGCGGACGGGGACGAGGGGCTGAAGAAGGCCCTGGCGCACGACCCGGACGTGGTGATCCTCGACGTCATGATGCCCAAGATGTCCGGCTTCGACGTGCTGCGGAAGCTGCGCGAGAACCGCATCCGCGGCTCGGTGATCCTGCTCACCGCCAAGAACGCCGAGCAGGACAAGGTCCGGGGCCTCAAGCTGGGCGCCGACTACTACGTCACCAAGCCCTTCTCGGTGGTGGAGCTGCTGGCCCGGGTGCAGGCGGTCCTGCGGCGCACCGATCCCCCCAGGGACCTGCTCAAGCGGGTGGCCTTCCACGACCTGGTGGTCGACTTCGAGAAGCTGGAGGGGACCAAGGGCGACCGACCCCTGGACCTCTCGCCGCGGCACTTCAAGATCCTGCGCATGTTCGTGGAGAACCCCGGCAAGGTGATCTCCCGCAACGAGCTGCTGGACAAGGTGTGGGGCTACGACCACTACCCGACCACCCGCACGGTGGACAACCACATCGTGCAGCTGCGCAAGCAGATCGAGGACGTGCCCAGCGACCCGCAGCTGATCACCTCGGTCCGCGGCGTGGGCTACAAGTTCACCGGGGAGCCCCGCGACCTGTAGCGTCTCGATACCCCTTCTCTCTCTCGTGCCCGAGCTCAGCGAAGCGGTGCCCGTGCCCGACCTGAGATCGGGCCACCGGCACGTACGGGCACGGGGACGAGGGCGTGCGGCGAGGTCGATCGCTCTCGCGACTAGGTCGCCGTCTGCCGCGAGTCGAACTCGGAGGTCAGGAACTGGTTCATGACCTGGTGCATGTCGTGCACCGTCTGGTAGCGATCCTCGGGACGCTTCGCCATCGCCTTGTCCACCATGGCGAGGAGCACGTGGGGCACGTCGTTGCGGAACTCGCTGATCGGCGGCGGCGACTGGGCGCGGATCAGGTTGAAGAACTCGACCGGCGTCTTGGCGATGAACGGGGGGCGCGCGGTCAGCATGTGATAGATCGTCGCGCCATACGAGTAGACGTCCGAGCGGTGGTCGGCGTACAGGGCGTTCTCGATCTGCTCGGGGGGCATGTAGGGGAGGGTCCCCAGGCCGTCGCCCGGGCGCGTCAGGCCCGAGGCGCCCGAGGTCATGATGTTCTTGGCCAGGCCGAAGTCGGCGAGCTTGGCGTGCCCGTCCCCCTGGACGATGATGTTCTCGGGCTTGATGTCCCGGTGGACGATGTGCCGCTGGCGGGCGTGCTCGAGGGCGGCGGCCACCTGCACCGAGACCCGCAGGACGGACGGCAACGGCAGCTTGCCGTGGGCCTTGATCCACTCCACCAGGCTGCGGCCCGGCACGTACTCCATGACGTAATACAGGTGGGGCGGCGCCTGCCCGTGGTCGAGGACCCGCACGATGTTGGGGTGCTGCAGCTGGGCGGAGGTCTGCACCTCGCGCACGAACCGCGCCCGGTCCTCGTCGGTGAGCTCCCCGCGGGTCTTGAGGATCTTGAGGGCGACCGGCACGTTGTGCTGCTCGTGGACCGCGAGGTACACCACGCCCATGGCGCCCTCGCCCAGGCGACGCTCCAGGCGGTAGCCCGGGATCTGGATCTGGGGCGAGCAGCGGGTGCATAGGTAGCGGCCACGGTGTTCGGCGACCAGGTGGAGCTGATCGGGAGGGATGAGGCTGCCGCAGAAGGTGCAGCTGGGGGCCTGCTGCGGCTTTCGGCCGCTGGCGCGCCCGCCGCCTGCGCCGCCGCCGGGCCGGGGGCGAGCGGCGGCGGGCTCGGTGACGAAGCCGACCTCGAGCTCGGTGCGGCCGAGGGCCAGGACGTCGCCCGCCGTGAGGACGGTCTCGCGGATCTCGGCGCCGTTGACGAACGTCCCGTTGCCGCTGCCGAGGTCCTTGATCCGGGCCGCGCCCCCCTCGAAGCGGATGGCGCAGTGTCGGCGCGAGATCCGCTCGTCGTAGATCTGCAGGTCCACCTGCGAGGAGCGCCCGAGCACCAGGGTGCGGGGCGCGTCGAAGTCGAACACCTGCCCGCGCTGATGGCCGTTCTTGAAGGTCAGGCGGAGCTTCATGGCTCCTCGAGGAGGCTGCGGGCGGTCATGACCTCCGGCTTGGGGATTCCCATGAGGGCCAGCGCGGTGGGGGCGATGTCGGCCAGCGTCCCGTCCGAGCGCACCGCGCGCCCTTCCAGCCCCTTGCCGCACAGGATCGCGTGCACGGGGTTGGTGGTGTGGGCCGTGTGGGGGCCGCCGGTGACCGGGTCGATCATCTGCTCGCAGTTGCCGTGATCGGCGGTGATGATCGCGCAGCCGCTCTTGGTGATCATGGCGTCCACCACCCGCCCCACCGCGTCGTCCACCGCCTCGACGGCGACGATCGCGGCGTCGAGGTGGCCGGTGTGGCCCACCATGTCGGGGTTGGCGAAGTTCACCACCAGCAGCGCGTCATCGTGCGTGCGGATGCGATCGACCACGGCGTCCGCCACCTGGCTGGCGAACATCTCCGGCTGCAGGTCGTAGGTGGCCACCTTGGGGGAGGGGATCAGCAGCCGGTCCTCGCCGGGGCAGGGGGCCTCCTCGCCGCCGTTCCAGAAGAAGGTGACGTGGGCGTACTTCTCGGTCTCCGCGCACTTGAACTGGGTGAGGCCCATGCTCCCGACCAGCTCGGAGATGTGGCCGCGCACGTTCTGCGGCGGGTAGGCGACGCCGCGAAAGGGGATCTTGTCGTCGTACCGGGTCATGCCGACCAGCTCGTACACGAACGCCTGCCCCCGGTCGAACCCGTCGAAGGCGGGCGTCGCCAGGGCGTGGCAGATCTGGCGCATGCGGTCGGCGCGGAAGTTGAACGCGATCAGCTGATCGCCGCGGCGCATGGGGCCGATGGGCTGGTCGTGGGCGTCGGTGATCACGGCCGGCACGATGAACTCGTCGGTCACGCCCTCGGCGTACGACGCCTCGATCACCTGCACGGGCTCGCTGAAGCGCGGGCCGCGCCCGTGCACCATGGCGTCGTAGCCCTTCTGGACCCGCTCCCACCGCTTGTCGCGGTCCATGGTGTAGTAGCGGCCCGCGACCGTGGCGACGCGGCCGATCCCCAGCTGCTTGGTCCAGCCGACGATCGTCTCCAAGTAGCCCTTGCCAGCCTTGGGGTCGGTGTCGCGGCCGTCCATGATGGCGTGGATGAAGACCTGCTCCACGCCCTCCCGTCTGGCGAGCTCGAGCAGCGCCCGCAGGTGGTCCATGTGGCTGTGGACGCCGCCATCGGAGCACAGACCGAACAGGTGCAGGGCCCGGTCCCGCTCCTGCGCCCGCCGGACGGCCTCGACCAGGGCCTGGTTGTCGCCCAGC
Organism: Planctomycetota bacterium; assembly: GCA_041690735.1. Classification (GTDB taxonomy): domain Bacteria; phylum Planctomycetota; class J058; order J058; family J058; genus JAWLGW01. The sequence continues at coordinate 537 of JAWLGW010000480.1, read as the reverse complement.
TTCCCTTCGCGCACGTCCTTGTCGATCCGCGCGAAGTCCTGGTACACCACTCGCCCGGCGCCCATGTTGAGGTGCCCGACCTCCGAGTTCCCCATCTGCCCGTCGGGCAGGCCCACGTGGTGCTCCGAGGCGTTCACCAGGGCCGCGGGGAAGCGGGCCAGCAGCTCGTCGTGCCGAGGCGTCCGGGCGAGGGCGACCGCGTTGCCCTCCTTCTCCTGCCGGACCCCCCAGCCGTCGCGGACCACGATCAAGACGGGTCGAATCGGGTGGTTGGCCATGCGAGCAATGATACCAGTGTGGTTCGCGGGGGGGCTTCGCCCCCGAGGCTGTCGCAATAGAGAGGAGCTCACCTCTCTTGCGTGCCCGTGCCCGTGCCCGCGGGGTCTCGGGCACGGGCACGGGCACGGGCACGAATGAGCTCCCCTCTCTTGCGACAGCCTCCCCCCCACGTTCCCCCCCGAAGAGCGCTCCGGCGGAGGTGCGGGCTTCCCCTCCTCGGCTGTGAGAGGGGGTGGACTCGCTCGTTGCGCCCGCACC
>JAWLGW010000479.1:0-5618 GCA_041690735.1 Planctomycetota bacterium | reverse complement strand
CCGTTCCAGCCGGCGCCCCGTCCAAACGGCGGACCAAAGCGTTACGCGCGTAGCAGTTGGGGCTGGACCTGCTCGGACTCTTCTCACGCCGACACGCGCCGCGCCCGCGGCGCGACGACGCGGCACGCACCTGCGTTGCGCCGGCAGAGATGAGGTGCTCGAATGCCCGCCTTCCGCAGGAGGCACGTCGTGAGCGACACCCGCGTCGAGAGCGATTCGCTGGGCAAGGTCGAGGTCCCGGCCGACAGGTACTGGGGCGCTCAGACCCAGCGCAGCCTGGAGAACTTCCCGATCGGCTGGGAGCGCATGCCTGGCGCCGTGATCCGCGGCCTGGCGATCGTCAAGAAGGCCTGCGCGGCGGTGAACGTGGCCAACGGCGACCTGGCCCCCGAGGTCGGCGAGGTGATCGGGCGGGCGGCCGACGAGGTGCTCGAGGGCAAGCTCGACGATCACTTCCCCCTGGTGGTGTGGCAGACCGGCTCGGGCACGCAGACCAACATGAACGTCAACGAGGTGATCTCGAACCGCGCGATCGAGCTCCTCGGCGGCGTGATCGGCAGCAAGCAGCCGGTCCACCCCAACGACCACGTCAACCGCGGCCAGTCGTCCAACGACTGCTTCCCCACCGCCATGCACATCGCCGCCGTGGAGCAGCTCCACCACCACCTGCTGCCGGCCCTGCAGGCGCTGCAGGCGGGCCTGGAGGAGAAGGCGCGCGCCTGGGCCGAGATCGTGACCACCGGGCGCACCCACATGCAGGACGCGACGCCCGTCACCCTGGGCGATCAGTTCGGGGCCTTCGCCCGGCAGGTCGAGCTGGGGATCGCCCGGGTCAAGGCGACGCTGCCCCGGCTGTACCCGCTGGCGCAGGGCGGCACCGCGGTGGGCTCGGGCCTCAACACCCGGCGCGGGTTCGACGTGACGGTGGCGGCCGAGATCTCCAAGATCACCCGCCTCCCCTTCAAGACCGCCGAGAACAAGTTCGAGGCTTTGAGCGCGCACGACGCGATCGTGGAGGCCTCGGGGGCGCTCAACGTGCTGGCGACCAGCCTCATGAAGATCGCCAACGACGTGCGCCTGCTCGGCTCGGGGCCCCGCTGCGGGATCGGCGAGGTCGCCCTGCCCGCCAACGAGCCCGGCTCCTCGATCATGCCCGGCAAGGTCAACCCCACGCAGGTGGAGGCGCTGACCATGGTGTGCGCGCAGGTCATGGGCAACCACACCACGATCACGGTCGCCGGCTCGCAGGGGCACCTGCAGCTCAACGTCTACAAGCCGGTCATGATCTACGCGCTGCTGCAGTCGATCCAGCTGCTGGGCGACGCCAGCCAGAGCTTCCTCGACCGGTGCGTGGCGGGGACCGAGCCCGATCGGCGCCGGATCGACGAGCTGCTGGGGCGCTCCCTCATGCTCGTCACCGCCCTGGCGCCGCACATCGGCTACGACCAGGCGGCCAAGGTGGCCAAGACGGCCCACCAGGAGGGGACCTCGCTCAAGGAGGCGGCGCTGGCGTTGAAGGCGCTCACGGCCGAGGAGTTCGACGCCTGGGTCCGGCCCGAGGCCATGACCCGGCCGTCGGACTGAAGCAGGGGAGGCGAAGACAGGGCGAGGGCGCCTCGGGATCGCTCCCCTAGGCCTCGACTCGCGCAGGGGGCAGCACGGCCAGCAGGTCCGAGACGTCGGTCGACTTCACCACGTGGTGGTCGAACCCCGCCTCCAGGCAGCGGGCGGTGACGTCCTCCCCCAGCTTGCCGGTGAAGGCCACGAAGCGGGCCCCTCGGGCGCAGGCGCGCGGCCGCAGGACGCCCAGGATCTCGTAGCCGGTGGCGTCGCCCAGGAGCAGGTCGAGGACCACCGCGTCCGGCCGCAGGGCCTCCGCCAGGCGGAACGCCTCGTCTGCGGTGGTCGCGACCTCGACCTCGTACCCCTCCAGCTCGAGGACGGCCTGCAGCAGACGGGCCCCCTCGCCGTAGTCGTCCACGAGCAGGACTCGGGCCGCTCGCTGCCCCACCTTGGTGTCGCGCGCGTCGTTCACTTCGCTGCGACTATACGGCCCGCCGCGAAGCGGCGCGCCCCCCCCACGGATCGGGGCGAAGGCGCTACAGGTGCCCCTCCCAGCTGTCTCGCAGGGGGATCTCGAGGCGGCCCAGGTGCGCCGCGCGGGCCTCCTGATAGCAGGCCACCCCCTGCACGAACACCACCTCGCAGGCCGTGATCCGAAACAGGCGGCGGTCGCTGAGCTGGAACTTGTCGCCGACCTCCAGGCGGGGGCGGAGGGGCGCCTGGTACAGGTCCCGCGCGCCGTCGTACAGCAGCTGGACCGGCGCGCTGGGCGGCTCTCCTGCCGCCGGCGCCTTGCGCTCCAGCATGCCGTGCAGGGCGTGGGCCAGGAGCGCGCTGTGGAAGGCGCGCAGCACCGTGTGGGCGCCGGGGATGGGAGGCGAGCCGCGCCCGCCCCCCTCACCGGAGTCGCCGAGGCGGAGCACGTCCGCGTCGGGCTCGCTGGCGGAGCCTGGCGCCTCCCAGGGATCGAAGGCGGCGGGCTCCCCATAGGCGCGCTCCAGCGCCCCCGCCCCGGTCGCCGGCGCCCAGGAGGAGCCGCCGCCCCAGGTGCCCGCGTCCTGGGCCAGCGCCCCGAGCGGATCGGACCCTTCGGGCGCTGGCGGGGCGGACCGGGCGGCGGTGCGCGTGTCGTCGCCCGTCGGCTGCGGGGGATCGAGCGCCGCTCGGGTGTACGGATCGAGGAAGGGATCGTCGCCGGCTCCCACCTTAGAGGGCGGCGGCGCGGCGGCTGCCCCGGCGCCCGCCGCGCCCCGCGTGAGGGGCTGACCGGTGAAGGGGTCGAGCGCGAACGGATCGGCGACCGGAGCGCGCTCGGCGGGCGGGCGGGCGGTTGGAGTTGGCGGCGCGCCGGTGAAGGGGTCGAGCGCGAACGGATCCACCGGGGGGGTCACCGGGGGGGTCACCGGGGCCGTCGGGGGCGGCGTCGCGGGCGGCGGCGCCAGGGAGGGCAGCGGCGCCGGCGGAGCGGGCGGCTCGGTGCGGCGCGCCGGCGGGCGGGCCAGGGCGGTCGGCGCCGCTCGATAGCGCTGGTAGGTCTCGAGCAACAGCTGCCTCAGGTCCTCCTCGTCCCCCTCGAAGCGGACCTCGCTGGCGGCGGTCACCACCTCCTCGAGCTCCTCCTGCGCCGGGTCGGGCATCTCGAGCTCTTCCACGAAGGTGCGCCCGGCCGCGTCCTCCTCCGAGCTGCCCGCGAGGAAGGCGCTCACCTGCTCCAGGGTCGGCGATCCCGTGTCCCCGCCCGCCTGGGCGGCGGGCGGCGGGCCCTGGGTCGCCTCGGCCAGCTCGTCGGCCGGGGGACGGTCCGGCCGCCGGGGCTCCGCCTCGATCGGCTGTGAGGGCGCTCCTGCGCCGGGCGGCTCGACCCGGGCGGGAGCGCGCGGACGACGGACGGGGGGCGGCGGAGCGGCCTGCCGGTCGCGCTGCACCACCGAGGCCCGCGCCAGGAGCTCGTCGAGGAGCGCCTTGCCGAGCCGGCCCGAGGGGCCGATCCCCGACTCCGCGCGGCCGACCAGCCGGTCGGCGCGCGCGAAGATCTCGGCCAACGCGTCCTTGCCGATCCGCCCCGAGACCCGCTCTGCCACCCTGCCCCCGATCCCGCAGGTCTCCGGAGGGTAACGCGCCCCCAGGTCGAACGCCAAAGGGTCGAGCGCCAGGCCTCAGCTCACCAGCGCCGCCACCAGGGTCCCAAACCGCGCCGCCGCGTCCTCCTCCAGCAGCGGGCCGGCGCTGGCGCGGAGCGTGCCGCCGGGCGCCGTCCCGAGCCGGCGGTGGGCGCGCGGCGCGCAGTGCAGCCCCGCCCGCACGCAGGCGCCGGCGGCGTCGAGCGCCGTCGCCAGCTCGTGCACGTCCCACCCCTCGACCGTGAAGCTCACCACCGGCAGGTCGTCCGGCCCGGCGGCGGCGTGCAGCCGGACGCCGGGCACCTCCGCCAGCCCCTCGCGCAGGCGCGCGCCGGCGGCGGCGGCGCGGGCGTGGAGGGCGGCCGGCGTCTGCTCGCGCACCCAGCGGGCCGCGGTCGCCGTCGCCGCGCAGGCCAGGGAGTTGGCGGTGCCCGCCTCCAGCGCTCCCGGCAGCTCGGCGGGCGGCGCCTCCCGCTCGCTGGCGGTCCCGGTGCCGCCCACCACCAGCGGAGGCACCGCGAGGTCGGCGGCGACCACCAGGCCGCCGATCCCGGTGGGGCCGAGGAGGCCCTTGTGGCCCGAGAACGCCACCAGGTCCGCGCCCAGGGCGTCGAGGTCGAGGGGGACCGCGCCGGCGGTCTGCGCCGCGTCCACCACCACCCGGGCGCCCGCCGCGCGGGCCAGGGCGACCACCTGCGGCAGGTCCTGCACCGCGCCGGTGACGTTGGAGCCGTGGGTCACCACCACCGCGGCGGTCGGGGCGGCGCGCAGGCGCCGCTCCAGGTCCTCGAGGTCCCACCGCAGCAGGTCGTCGCAGGCGACCTCCTCCACGATCACTCCCCGCTCGGCGGCCAGCAGGTGGAGCGGCCGCAGCACCGCGTTGTGGGCCTCGGGCCCAATCACCACCCGCTGCCCGGGCCGCAGCGTCGCCCGCAAGGCGGTGTTGAGGGCGGCCGTGCAGCCGGGCAGCAGCGCCAGCCGCTGCGCGTCGCCCACCCCCAGCAGCCGCGCCAGCTCGCCGCGCGCCCGCTCCACCGCGTCGGCGGCGCGGCGAGCCAGCGCGTGCCCCCCGCGGCCGGCGTTCCCCGCGTCCTCGCGGAGGAAGCGGGCCGCCTCCTCGGCGACGCCGGGGGCCTTGGGAAACGAGGTCGCCGCGTGGTCCAGGTAGAGCATGCACACCGAGGATAGCCTGGAGCGCATGCTCGGCATGCCTGGAAGCAGCCACCGCGGCCCGCCGCCGCCGCTCACGCCCGACGAGGCCGTCCTGGCGCCGCGCCTGCGCCGCGACCTCACCCACCTCGCCGGGTCGATCGGCGAGCGCAACCTGCTCACCCGCCCGGCCGGACTGGCCGCGGCCGCGGAGTGGCTGGAGGCGCAGCTCTCGTCCGCCGGCTGGTCCCCTTGGCGGGAGGCCTTCCAGGTGTCGGCCGCCTACGGCGTCTCAGAGCGCGCCTGCGCCAACGTCCTCGCCGAGCGGGCCGGCGCCGAGCGGCCCGAGGAGGTGGTCGTGGTGGGGGCCCACTACGACACCGTCCCCGACTGCCCCGGCGCCAACGACAACGGCACGGGGGTCGTCGCCCTGCTGGCCCTGGCCCGCCGGTTCGCCGCGCTCCCCCTGCGCCGCACCCTGCGCCTGGTGGCGTTCGTCAACGAGGAGCCGCCGTTCTTCCAGACGCCCGACATGGGCAGCTGGGTGCACGCCCGCGGGTGCCGGGCCCGGAGCGAGCAGGTCGTCGCCATGCTCAGCCTCGAGACCCTGGGCTACTACGACCCGACGCCGGGGAGCCAGCAGTACCCCCTGCCGGGCCTCGACCTCGTGTACCCCAGCAGCGGCGACTTCGTGGGGTTCATCGGCGACCGCCGCTCGCGCGCCCTGGTCCGGCGCGTGGTCCGCGCCTTCCGCGCCGCCGCCGCCTTCCCCAGCGAGGGGGCGGC
>JAWLGW010000478.1:0-5625 GCA_041690735.1 Planctomycetota bacterium | reverse complement strand
TCACCGGCGGCCGGGTGGGCCCGCCGGCCGACGTGTGGGCCCTGGGCGTGATCCTGTACGAGGCCCTGTGCGACGAGCCCCCGTTCCCCGGCCCCTCGCTGCCCGAGCTGACCGCGCAGGTGGCGCGGGGCGACCCCCTGCCCCCCTCCGCCCACGACCGCAGCATCGCGCCGGCCCTCGAGGCGGTGTGCCTGCACGCCCTGCAGGCGGAGCCCGGCGCCCGCTACGCCGACGGGGAGGCCTTCGCCGACGACCTGGAGCGGGCCCTGCGCGGCGCCCCCACCTCGGCCTCCAGCGCCTCGCGGACCTGGCTCCCGATCCCCCGTTCACGACAGGGCCCCCGGATCGTGGCGGTCGCGACCCTCATCGGCGCCGGGCTGCTCCTCGCCTGGGCGGCGAAGTCCCCGACGCCCGGACGCTCCCCGCCGCCGGCGGTCGCCCCTCGCGCGCCGGAGAGCTCCTCGCGCCGGGCCGCGCAGGCGCCGGCCTCGGTGGATCGCTGGCAGCTGCGGCCGGGCCAGGCGCTCCGGACCCGCGTCGAGCTGCTGGTGCGCCGCGTGGGTCCGAGCCCGGACCCAGACCTGTACGCGATGGTGCTCGACCTCGCGGAGCAGGTCGAGGCGGTCGAGGGCGGCGAGGGGGGGGCGCGCGTGACCATCACCGCGCGCCCCACCCGCCTGCGCCTGCGCATGAACGAGCCCGTGCGGGTCGACCTCGACACCGCTCACCATGTCCCCAGTGAGCTGCGGTGGGACCCCGCCCGCACCTTCACCTACCGCCTGGAGGCGCCCTCGGGTCGGATCGGGCAGGTGGTCGGGCTCACCACGCTGCGACGCGAGATGATCGCGGTCCAGCCGGGACCGCTCGCCGCCATCATGGAGGGAGCCCTGGCCCTCCTCGACGACCAGCGCTTCGCCGAGGAGCTCACGACCCTGACGGCCGCGCCCCCGCCCGGGGCCCCCACCGCGCAGCGGCTGATGCAGCGCATCGGCTTCGTGGAGGGGACGCGCCTCGACCTCGACCTCGAGGTGGTCGCCGAGGCCGAGGGCGAGTGGCGGACCCGCCTCCTCGGCTGGCGCGGCGCCGAGCCGGCCCGGGCGGCCTGGGCGCGCAGCTTCCGGCTGCACGAGCGACGCCAGCGCTTCGCCCGCGGCCGCCTGCAGGAGGGCGACTACCGGTTCGAGTTCGACTTCGCTGCGCCCGGAGACGCGCTGCACGGGGTGACGACCCTCCGCTACCGGGCCTCGCCCGCCGCGCCCGCGGCGGAGGAGGAGGCCCCGACCGTGGGCCTGCTCGAGCGCGCTCACCTCGAGGCCGCCCACGCCGGCCGCCCGGTCGCCATGGCCGAGCTGGGGCGCGCGCTGCGAGAGCGCGGGGAGCACGACCAGGCGGCGGCCTGGTTCCGCCGCGCCGCCGACGCCGGTAACGTGGAGGGCCTGTACTACCTGGCGCTGGCGCACCTGGCGGGACGCGGGGCGCCCCGGGACCTGGAGCGGGCGCTGGAGCTGTTCCTCCGGGCCGGCGAGGGCGGCCGGGCGGAGGGCTACACCCGGGCCGGCGACCTGCTCGCCGGCGGTGAGCTGCCGCGCACGGGCGCCGACCCCGCGCGGGCTCGGAAGCTGTGGCGCCTGGGCGGCGAGGCCGGCGACCGCGACGGCTGGCTGGAGCTGGCGGAGGCCTACCGCACGGGCCTGGGAGGACCCAAGGACCCGCGGGAGGCGGCGAGGCTGCTCCGCCCGCTGGCCGAGACCGGACGCGCCGGCGCCATGGTGCTCCTGGCCCGGCTCCTCCTCGTCGACCGCTGCGAGGGGCCTGCCGGGCAGGTCGAGGGGCGGCGCTGGCTGCGCCAGGCGGTGGAGCGAGATGCGCCCGAGGCGGCCCGCCTCCTGGAGGCTGCCCCCTGGCTGAAGGAGGAGCTGCGGTAGACGGGACCTCGCACGCGAAGTCGCGTAATTCTCCCTGCTAGCGCGCCGTCACCTCCACGCCGAGGCCGAGCTCGCGCAGCCGCCGGTCGAGGAGGTGCCCCGCGCTGAGGGACGCGTAGCGGGCCGCGCCGCCGGTCCGCGCCACGCAGGAGGGCAGCGGGCTCAAGTCGACGTCGGGGCGCGGGTGGACGAAGTAGGGCATCGAGAAGCGCCGCTCGCGATCGCCGCCGACGTTCACCACCTGGTGCGTGGTGCTGGTGAAGAACCGTTGGTCAGGTTCTGCAGGAGGAGGTGCGCGCCCCCGGGGCCCGGCGCGGTTCTCGGGCGCCGAGTCGCGAGCTACGATCCTCCTTCCAGCCGACGAGTCGCTGCATGACCAGGCGCGCCGCCGCCACCCTCACCCTGACCCTCTCGCTGCTGCCTGCGACGGGCTGCGCCCTGATCCGGCCCGACCGTCGTGACAGCGCTCCGCCGCCGCGCCTGGCAGAGCGCGGGGTCGAGCCCACGCCTTCGCCGGCCCCGGCGGCCCCGGCGGCGGTCGAGGAGCTCGAGGCGCCGCCGAAGCCGAGGGGCGAGATCCCGGCCGAGGTCGTGGCGGCGGTGCGCGAGGAGATCCACCGCTGGCGGGAGCAGCGGGTGACGCAGCGCGCCGAGGCGACCCGCGCCGCCTCCCTGGCGGCGGCCGGCGAGGCGCACGCCCCCGCCAGCTTCCTCCGCCTGGGGGGACGTCCGGCTCGCCCGCATGCGTACTTCGTGCGCGCCCTGAGCGTGACGATCGGCGGGGACTTCGACACCGGCGGCGAGGAGGAGGTCGCGGTGCTGGTGTCGTCCGAGGGCGTCGAGCGGCGGGCCGCGGCGGCCGTGCTCGACCTGCCCAGCGATCGGGTGGAGCGGTTCGTGCTCCGCAGCGGGGCGCTGCTCGAGGTGGTGCCGAGCGACCCGGTGACGCTCGAGGTCCACGTGATCGAGGAGGACCCGCACGCGATCGAGACGATCACCCGCACCCCCAGCCCGGTGGCCCTCCCCCTCAGCGCCTTCGGGAGCCAGGAGCTGCGGGTGTCGGTCCCCCTGGAGCCGATCCGGGCCGCCCGCTGGGTCCTGGTGCTACGCCGGGACGTGGTGCTGGAGGGAGGGCGCGTCGAGCTGGGACTGCTGCGCGTCCCCCGGCGGGACGCCCTCGACCGCGTGCAGCAGCAGGCCGTCGCGCAGGTGTTCGCCGACCTGCTCCCGCTGGCGCCCCCCGGGGCGCCGCGCAACGCCGCCGAGCACCTGACGCTGCTGCGCGCGTGCGCGGAGCGAGCCCGCGAGGCGGTGGGTCGCTCGCTCCACACGGGCCTGCGCGACACCCTGGGCGCCCTGTCCGCCCGGGCGCTGCGGCTGGCCGACCAGATCGAGCGAGCCGCCCGCTCGGACGCCGCCAACCTGCAGGCCAGCCTGGCGCAGCTGGAGGGCGCCCTGGTGACGATCTCCGAGCGGGAGCGCGGCCCGGCCAACACCCAGGCGTTGTTCCGCCGCGCGGAGCGGCTGGCGAACCGGCGACCGCCGGCGCCGCTCGACAGCGGCGAGGTGGAGGAGGTCGCCCAGGAGACGCTGGCGGTGACCATCCGGTTCGAGGACGCGCTGGCGGAGCTGCGGGAGCCGCCGCCCAGCCTGTTCGCGGCCGTCGATCAGCTGGCCCACTACCTCGACGCGGTGCGCGCGGCGGCGACCCGCGAGCTCGAGGCCGCCCGCGCTCGCGAGGAGCTGGCGGACGCCTGGGATGACCTCGAGGAGGCGATCGAGGAGGCGTCCGGAGGCTGACTCAAGTGAGGGGGCACGACTCGGCGTCGTTCTCTCCCGCCCCGGCTGCCCGCGCTCCTGCTCGGCTTGATCCGGGCACCAGCGGTTAGCTGTTAGCTGCTGTCGCGCCTTGTCCCGGCCGCTTGCGAGGAGCTCCCGAGGAGCGACAGCTCTAACAGCTAACCGCTAACTGCTAACCGCTAGGTGCCGCGCGACGAGCGACTCGGAATCGTGCCCCCTCACTTAGCCCCCGTGGCGGGTCACCAGCACGCACAGGGTCTGCAGGCCGGCGCCGTCGAGGAAGGTGCCGCTGACGTCCCCGAACTGGACCTCGTCGCCCGAGCGGAGCGCGTGGTCGCGTGCCGACTCGAGGCGGATCGTGTTGACGAAGGTGCCGTTGGCGGAGCCGTTGTCCTGAATCAGCCAGCCGCCGCGGGGGTCCTGCTTGATGAACGCGTGCAGCTTCGAGACGCGCTGCGAGGACAGGCACAGGTCGTTGTTGAGCGCGCGCCCGAGGGTGATCAGGCCCGAGAAGGGGTTCCGCTCGCTCTTGGCCACCCGCACCACCTGGCTCGAGCCGGAGGCGACGGCCCAGGCGCCCATGGCGTCGCCCTCGTGCGTCTCCTCCAGGGAGAACTGCGCCGTGGCGAAGTTGGACGGCGCCTCGCGCGCCGCGGCCCGCAGCACCAGGACCGGCACCCCGCCGAGGAAGCGGTCCAGGCCGGGCCCGCCCTCGGCCTCGAAGACCTGCACCAGCTCGTTGAGCGTCTGGGCCGTCATGCTGCCTCCAGGCCCCTCGCTGGGAGGCGCCGGTGTCCTGATTCCAGCACCTCGAGGCGGAGCGCTCAAGCGGTCCCCGCTACCGGCTCGCCTCGTGGCGGTCCTGGGCCTCGAGCAGGAAGTTGACCAGCAGGTTCTGGAGGGTGAACTCGTCCTCCTTGGTGCCCTGCTTGCCGAAGTGGCTCAGCACGTGGACCACCACCCCGCCCGACGTCTCCGGCGCGTCGCGACGCCGCGACGAGCGCCGCCGCTTGCCGGCGCGCGTGGCGCCGCCGGCCGCCGCCTCGCCGGGGGCGAACGTGAGCGCCACGGCGCCCTGGTCGGGGCCGGCGGCCTTCTCCAGCGCCTCGCTGGCCAGCAGCACCGTGACGCGGGCGGGGTCCACCACCTGGATCGCGGGGCTCTTGTCGTCGATCTTCCACTGGGCGGCGCGGCGGGTCACCGTGCCGCCGGCGCCGCTGGCCACCAGGACCCCCCGCAGCAGGCTGCTCCCGGTGCTCCCCGGCACCGGCGCGTAATCGACCTGCTGCGCGGTCAGCACCGCGCCCGCCTGGACGTGCTCGGGCCAGGCCCGCGAGGTGAGCTCGTACAGGCCCCAGTCCTCGGTGAACACCGAGCCGCCCTCGCGCACGAAGCGGGCGATCCGCTCCACCGCCTCGTCGCTGAGCTTGTCGCTGAACAGGTCGTGCTTGTCGCAGCCAGTGCACTGCGGGAGCCGCTCGGCCCCCACCGTCCCCGGCTTGCAGGTGGGGCACCGGCACAGGTTGCCGATGAAGTTGCAGTTGAGGATCAGGGCCGCGACGCCGTCGAGGGCGCCCTCCATGTCCTTCTCGAACGCCTGCTTGAGGAGGGTGGTGTGGCGCACCTCCAGCCGGGTGAGCATGGCGTCGATCTGGTCGAAGTTCTCCACCTCGCCCTGGAGGACCAGCACCTTGCCGCGGCGGGTCATGCTGCTCAGCGCCCCGCGCCGGGCCGCGTCGAGCTCGTCCTTCACGGTCCCGGTGCGCGAGGCCCCCGCGGCCGCCCGCTCGCCGCCGAAGGCGGTCTCGCGGTTGGCCGCCCACCACCCCTCCCAGTTGAGGAGGTCGCCCATGTCTTGCCCGAACAGGCCGACCAGGGCGGCGCGGGCCCGGCGCGCCAG
>JAWLGW010000477.1:0-5649 GCA_041690735.1 Planctomycetota bacterium | reverse complement strand
AGCGCTCCCCGACCAGGTGCGGGTGCTGGGCCGCCCACGCCTCCAGCTCGGCCAGCAGCCGCTCCGCCTCGCTCGAGCTCGCGGGCGCCCCGACCTCGCGCTCGACCTCGCGCTCCGCCGCCTCGGCCACCCGCGGCGGCGCCGCCGGTCGCGAGGAGTCGACCGCCTCGACCTCGCCCCGCGCGGGCTCGGCGGGGAGCGACTGCCGCAGCTCCTCGCGCGCCACGTCCGGCGTCCCGGGCTGCGACGGACTCGGGCCGCCGAGCAGCGCGAGCGCCGCCAACCCCAACACCGCCGCCGCCGCGCCCACCCACACGCCCGCCGGCAGCGGCAGCCGGCCGACCCCCGAGGTGGGGCGGCGCCCGCTGCTGCGCGCGCCGAGCCCGGAGCGCGCGTCCGACGACGTCCGCCGGCGGGCCGCGCGGCGCGAGATCCGCCGCGAGGGACCGCGCCGGGCGCTGCTGGAGCGCTCGGCGCCGGCGCCCGCCGCCCGCTCGCCCGCCAGGTGCGCCTGCAGCGCGTCCGCCAGCTCCTGGGCCGAGGCGAACCGCGCCGCCGGGTCCTTCTCCAGGCAGCGGACCAGGATCGCCCGCAGGTCGGGGGCGAGGTCCGCCGGGACCTCGACCGGGGCGTGCCGCACCCGGGCCAGGACCTCGACCGGCGAGCCCTGACCGAAGGGCGCCGCCCCGGTCAGCATGTGCAGCAGCGTGGCGCCCAGGGAGTAGACGTCGGAGCGGTGGGTCGCCTGACGCAGGTCGCGCGCCTGCTCGGGCGACATGTAGTTGGGCGAACCGATCACGATCTTGGCGACGGTGACCGTGGCGTCCCCCGACTCGAGGGCCTTGGCGAGCCCGAGGTCCGCCAGCTTCACCCCGCCGTCGCGGGTCAGCAGCACGTTCGCCGGCTTGATGTCGCGGTGGACGATCCCGTGCTCGGCGGCGGCGGCCAGCGCCCGGGCCACCTCGAGGGCGATCGCCGCGGCCCGGCGGGGGGGGAGCCGCCGCTGGCGCTGGAGGGCCAGCTCGACGTCCTCGCCGTCCACGAGCTCCATGGAGTAGAACAGCCGCGCGTCCGCCCCCTGCCTCGCCTGACCGACCTCGTAGATCTGCACCAGGTTGGGGTGCGACACCGAGGCCGCCAGGCGCGCCTCGCGCAGGAAGCGCGCCACGAACTGCTCGTTGGTCATCCGGTCCGGCGAGAGCAGCTTGAGCGCCACCCGGCGGTCCATGGAGAGCTGCACCGCCTCCCACACCTCGCCCATGCCTCCCTTGGCGATGGGCCGGATCAGGCGGTACCCGCCGAAGGTGGCGCTGTCGGTGGGCGAGGTGCGAGGGGCTGGCGCCGACGCGCGCTCGTCGCGAACCGGCGCGGTCATGGCCGGCACCCCCGGCAGGTCGAGCGGGAGCGCGGCCCCGACCGCCTCGTGGGCCGTGAACAGCTCGCTCAGCCGCCCCGCCAGCGTGCGCAGCGCGGCCGCCGCCGCACTGCAGGTGGGGCAGTCGGGCAGGTGCGCCTCCACCGCCCCCCGCTCGGACGGGTCGAGCTCGCCGTCGAGGTGCGCCTGCAGCAGCGGCTCGATCGCCTGGCAGGTGTGAGCGGCCTCGGTCACGCAGCCCCTCCTGCGCCGGAGCCCTCGAGCAGCGGCGCGAGCTTGAGGCGGAGGGCCTTGGTGCCGCGGTACAGGAGGCCGCGCACCGTGCTGGCGGGGACCCCCAGCACCTCTCCGATCTCGGCGTAGGAGAGCCCCTCCCGAAAGCGCAGGTCGAGGGCCAGCCGGGTGTTCTCGGGGAGCGCCGCGACCTGGTCGGCCAGCAAGGCCTGCTGGCGCCCCAGCGCCTCTCGTCGCGCGAGGTGCGCGTCGGCCGCCTCCCCCACGGCGCCGGCTCGCTCGCGGGCGGCGGCCTGAAGGTGGCGGCGCTCGCGGGCGGCCCGCCGGCGCACGTCCTTGGCGAGGGTGTGGGTGATGCCCCGCAGCCAGGGCGAGAACTTGGCGGGGTCCTGGAGGCGAGGGAGGCTCTGGAGCGCCCGGACGAACGTCTCCTGAGTCAGCTCCTGAGCCTCCTCGGGGTCCTTGGCGATAGCCAGAGCCATGGCGTACACGCGCCCCTTGGTGAGCTGGACGAGGCGCCCGAAGGCCAGCCGGTCGCCCCCCTGGGCGGCCGCGACGAGTTGCTGTTCGGGCTCGTTCAAACGGTTCGTCCCTGGTCGCCCGCCCCGCGCGGCCGTCACACCGATTCCCGGAAAGTTTCCGGGGCCCGCCGTAAGTCCCGTGGTGACAAAGGGTGAGGGATCCTAGCCGGTGGGCGCACCCGGGTAAAGCCGCTTGATGCCGTGCCTCCCGGCCGCGGGGCGTTTGAAGGGCGCGGCTCCCGTGGCTAGGATGGCCCTCGTCTCCAACTCGCCGTCCGACGTAGGTTTAGGACGGCGACCGGACGACGGGGGGCCGGTGACGCTCGAGCGCACCCAGCGATTCCTCCGCCGGCGCGCCGGCGTGATCGGCGTCACCTTCGCGGGTGGCGCCCTGCTCACGTCCCTGGCCGTCGTGCTCCCCACCCCTCGCTTCGTGGCGCGAGCCTCCGTCGCGCCGGCGGGGCCCGGCTACGCGACCCCCGTGGCCTGGCTGGTGGCGCAGATCTCCTCGCGCACCCTGCTGGCCGACGTCACCTACGCCGCCTTCAAGCAGCCGGTCGGCGACCCCGCCGAGGCGCTGCGCGCGCCAGGGCACGACCTGGTGGAGGCGGAGCGCGACGCCGGCGGCGAGCTGGCGCAGCTGGCGGTGTGGGTGGGCGGCCCGAGCAAGGAGGAGGCGCTCAAGGCGGCGGAGCGGCTGCGGACGGTCCTGCTGGAGGCGGACCGCACGCGCCGCGCGGCCCTCGCGGCGGACGAGGTCCCGGGGGAGCCGCCCGGGCCCAGCCTCGCCGAGCTGCGCGTCGAGCGGGCGGCGCTGCGACAGCGTCACCCGCCCCGCCTGGTCGCCGAGCGGCTGGCGCGCGCGGCGGCCGCCGCCGACGCCGCCGCGCGCGCCCGGGAGGCGGCGACGGTGGCGCAGCTCGACCACACCACCCGCAGCGAGGAGGTGGCGCGCCTCGAGGCGGAGGTCGACCGCGAGGCGCGGCGCGCCTACCTGGCGCACCGCGCCGAGGCGCAGGCCGAGGCGCTGGCGCGGGCGCAGGAGCAGCGTCGCCAGCAGCAGGCCGACCCGCAAGCGGAGCGTCCGGCGGGGCCCTCGCGCAGCGAGGTGCTGCGGGGCGAGCTGCAGCGCATGCTCGCCAAGTGGACGCCGCGCCACCCCGAGGTGCGCCGCCTGCAGCGCCAGCTCGACCTCGAGCTGGAGCGCGAGCGGCGGGAAGGCACGGCGGCGGCGGCCTCCCGCGAGGACCAGGCGGCGGCACCCGAGCGGCCCCAGGTCGGACCCCAGGTCGGGGAGCGCTCGCGCGGGTTCGTGCTCGCGGGCGCGGACGAGGCGGGCACGCTGCAGGTGCCCGACGGGTGGCGCCAGCGCGCGCCCAGCTACGCCGCGCTGCTGGAGGCGCGTCGCCAGGAGCGCGAGGCCGCGCTGGCGCAGGCGCTGGCGGCGCGCCGGGCCGATCAGGAGGAGGCACGCGCCGCCCGCCTCGGCCAGCAGGTGACCGCCCTGCGGCAGCCGCGCCTGGAAGCGGAGCGCCTGGAGGGAGCGATCGAGCAGCTGCGGCGGGCGGGGCCCGAAGAGCCCGCGCGGGCGGCGGGTCCCCCGCTGGTCAGCGGAGGGCCGCCCCTGATCGTGACGGTGATCGGCGGCGGGGCCCGCTTCGGCTGGGGTCTCACGCTGGCGGCCCTGGCCGCGCTCCTGGCCGGACTCTTGGCCGAGCGGCAGGACCGCACGATCTACGCGGTCGACGACATCCTGGGCGCCGCGCCGGTCCTGGGCGCGATCCCGCGGGTGCGGGGGCGCTGATGGCCGGCTTCCTCACGCTCCAGGCCTACTGCGAGGGCTGCGACGAGGTGGCCCTGGTGTACGCGGACGAGCTGTTCGACTTCGACTGCCGCTGCAAGACCTGCGACGGCCTGCTGGTGATCCAGGAGGGCGACGAGGAGCCCGCCCCCGCGGTGGTGTCGGAGTGGCCGACCAAGGAGGACAGCGTCCCCGCGCCGCCGGTGCCGCAGGAGGATCGCCCCACGCGCGCCGACACCGACGACGACCCCTACACCCTCGCGGCGCAGGCGCTGTTCGGCGGGAACCTCCCCCTCCTCGTGGACCCGCCCACCCGCGAGGACGAGGCGTCTCTCCGCGCCGAGCGCCCGACCGACGCCCTGGGTCTGGCGGCGGAGGACGACCTGGCGGGGTCGCGCCCCATGGCGGCGCTGTCCACCCGGGAGTGGGCGGGGGCCCTCGAGAGCGAGCGGGTGCCCGGCCGCTGGGACGGCAGCAAGACCCAGCAGGTGCCGCGGCGCGAGGACGAGGTGGAGGACGACCTCGACGAGCTGGTCGAGGTCGTGCGCGTGGCGCCGGGCGGCACCGAGGGGCGCGGCTCGCGCACCTACGAGCGCTCCGACGTGATCGCCTCCGAGGGCGACGGCGCGCAGGACGTCCTGGAGGGGCTGGCCCCCAACGGCCAGCTGGCCCCCACCGCGGGCGCCCCGGGCGCGGCCGAGGGCTCGCTCGAGGCGGCGCTCGAGGAGCAGGTGGGCGGGCAGCTGTTCCCCGACCTCGACTGGCTGGCGCTGATCAACGACCGCCTGCCCGACGAGGGGGACGAGGACGAGGAGGTGGCGCGGCGCGTGATCCGGCTGCCCGAGGAGGCCGCCCCCAGCTCCGCCGACGACACCGGCGAGGTGCGCAGGTTCCAGGAGACGGTCGCCCAGCTGGAGGAGGGCGGCCCCGAGGCGCTGGAGGACCTCTTGTCGGGCACCTCCCTGAGGCGGGCCCAGCGGTACGAGGGCACGGGTCCGCTGCGGGTGGACGCCGAGGAGGTCGAGGCGGCGCTCGCCCGCGGCGAGGCGGAGGCGGGCGAGGGTGAAACCCGCCCCTGGAGCCGCGCTGCGGCCGCCGAGGCGGCCGAGGAGCCGGCGCCCCAGCCTCGCGCCGAGGGGCCCGAGGAGGGCGAGGCCCCCGGCCAGGGTGCGGCGCCGTCCGCCGAGCAGGACGGCGGGGCCGACGTGGAGGAGGACGCGGGCGAGGCGACGCGCCGGCTCCTGGCCGGCGCTGACCCCGCCGCGGCGCCCGAGCAGCCGCCGCTGCCGTTCCGCAAGGAGCGCCTCGACCCGGCGCTGGTGTGCGCGCGCGACGTCGACTCGCCGGCCGCCGACGCCTTCCGCCTCCTGTACCAGCGGATCTTCCACAGCAAGAACGGCGCCTCGCCGCGCGTGATCCTGGAGATCAGCCCCGGGCGGGGCGAGGGCAAGACCACCATCGCGGCGCGCTGGTCGTGGCCGCCGCCGCGGGGGGCGGCGGGGTGCTGCGACCGCTGGGGCTCCCCCGCAGCGAGGGGCTCCTGGAGGCGATCCAGACCGGCCGTGACCCGCGCCACTTCGTGCGGGCCCTCGACCACAAGCAGCTGGCGGTCATGCCGCTGGGCGTCCGCGGCTCGGAGACCGCCGAGCGGATCGCCGCGGCGCGCACCGGCGAGGGGCTGGCGCCGCGGCGCGCCCCCCCCGGGGGGGGCGCGCTCA
>JAWLGW010000476.1:0-5687 GCA_041690735.1 Planctomycetota bacterium | reverse complement strand
CTGGGCGATCAGGCGGCGCAGCAGCTCGGCGATCGCCGCCTCGCCCTCGGGCACCTCCTCGAAGGGGGCCGCCAGCTCGTCGTGGCGACCGTTCAGCAGGGACTCGTTGAAGGCCAGCTGCTGGCGGAACACCGCCGGGATCGACAGCAGGGTCGGCAGGGCCCGGGCGAGGGTGCGCAGGGTGATCGGCGTGACGACCCCGTCCCCCTCGTAGCGGACCTCCACGCTGAGGTCGTGGTCGAACTCGCGCTCGTTGAAGCCGGGGAGGCGCGCCAGGCAGCGCTTGACCGCGCTCAGGTTCCAGTAGGGGCGGCCGAAGAACATGCGGCCGGCCACGAAGGCCTCCTCCTGGCCGAGGAGCTTGATCTCCCGCAGGAACTCCAGCAGCGAGGCCTCCCAGATCAGGTCGTACAGGGACCACATGAGCGGGGTGCACACGTCGCTCGACACGCCGCCGTCGCGGAAGTCCGCGTTGGTCCACTCGCCCACCTCGGGGGCGAAGCCGATCCGGGTGATCGGGCGGGCCTGCAGCAGATACAGCTCCCCGTCCTCGAGCGCGAACTCGATGTCCTGCGGGGCGCCGTAGTGCCGCTGCACCCGCCGGGCCAGGGCCTCGATCGCCGGGCGGTGGCGCGCCACCAGCGGGTGGTCGGCCGGCAGGGGCGGGGCGGTCCCCGCCAGCAGCTCGTCGGCCAGCCCCTCCACGGCCTCGATCACCACCTCGTCCGCGCCGGTGACCGGGTTGACCGTGAAGGCCACCCCCGCCAGCTCGGGGCGGATCATGCGCTGGACGAGCACCTCCATGCGCACCGAGGCGGGGTCGATCCCGTTCTTGGTGCAGTACTCCACCACCGAGGGGGCGCGGGCGGACTCGCGGCAGCGGCGGACGGCGTCCTCCACCTGCTCGAGGGTCTCGAGGCGGAGGAAGCTCTCGAACTGCCCGGCGAAGGAGGTCTCCCGCCCGTCCTCGCAGGTGGCCGAGGAGCGCACCGCCAGGGGCGGACCGAGCTCGGCCACCGCCGCCGCCAGGTCCGGCGGCGAGCAGCGGGTGGGCGGCACCCGGAAGCCCGCCGCCTCCAGCTCGAGCAGCACCGCCGCCTTGCCGCCGACCTGCTCGGCGGTGGGCGGCGCGGCGGTCGGCTCGGCGGGCGCGGGGGCGCTGGAGCCGGCGAGCTCGGGCGCCACGGGCTCAGTCGCCGGCGGGCTCGCCCTCGCCCTCGCCCGGCCCGGCGTCTTGCCCCTCGTCCTTGGCCGCGGCGGGGGTCGAGCCCGAGCTGCTCTTCTTCTCGGTGGGCGAGCGGGTGAGCAGGAAGTCGAAGTCGCCGCCGAACACGATCGTGTCGTTCGCCTGGAGGACGTAGGTGGCGGTGCGCACCTCGCTCTGGCTGATCTTCACCTCGCAGCCCTGCTTGCCGACCTTGACGGCGAACCCGTCGCTGAGGTCCTCCCACTGCCGCGTGTTCAGGTCGTGGACCTCGTCGATCCGGCCCCGCACCTCCACGAAGCCCTGGGAGTTCTCCTCCACGTAGCCGCGCGAGCTCGCGGTGCAACCGCCCACCACCAGCAGCGCCGTCAGGTAGCCGATCCAGGCGCACAGGCGAACCGTCATAGTCCTTCCCTCTCTTTCGGTGGGGCGATCGTACTCGCCTCGGCGGTCGCTTCCCACCCCGTTTGGTTCATTGGGGCACCTGAGGGTTGTGGGCTGGCGTCCGGGCGGCCAACATCCCCAGCACGCGGAGCCGCGTCGGAGCGAAGTGTGCTGCTCAAGGCGTTCCTGAGCCAGTTCGGTGCCCTGGGGGACGAGTTCCTCACCCACTTCACGTCGCCGTTCCTCCTCGAGGAGGGCCGGCTGCAGCTGGAGGAGGAGGGGGACGCGGCCCGGCAGGTGTTCTACCTGCAGGCGAAGGGGCCCACGCCCCTGCTGGTCAGCCGCAGCGCCTCCAAGGGGGACGTGGCGATCCTCGACCGGAACATCTCCAGCCGCCACGCCGAGCTGCGGCCGCCGGCGCAGCCGGGCGGCGAGTGGACGGTCTGCGACCTCGGCTCCACCAACGGGACCTTCCTCAACGGCAAGCCGCTGACCGCCAACGAGCCCGCCACCTTGCGAGACGAGGCGGTGCTCGGCTTCGGGCCCGTGTCCTCGTACGTGTTCCTCATGCCCCACACCTTCCTGGCCCTGCTGCGGCAGAAGCTCAAGAAGGAGGTGGGCGAGGAGACCGAGGTCGCCATGCCCGCCGTGGGCGCCGACGAGGCGTCCCTCACCCGCACCACCGTGAGCCTGCGAGCGGACGACCTGTCCTTGCCGCCGCAGCCCGCCGCCCCGCCGCCGCCCCGCCGGACGCCGGCGGCGCCGGGCCGCCCGCTCACCCTCCACTGCGAGCCCTTCGACCCGATCCCGCTCACGGTGGGGAAGACGATCGTCATTGGCCGCTCGGACGTCCACGCGGACCTGGTGCTGCCCCACCCCCTGGTGTCGCGGCGTCACGCCGAGATCGAGGTGCGCGCCGAGGGGATCTTCGTGCGCGACCTGCGCAGCGCCAACGGGACCGAGATCGGCCGCCACAAGATCGGGACCGACCCGGTCGAGGTCCCCCCGGGCCTGCCGATCAAGATCGCCGACTTCAAGCTGGTGGTGCAGGGGCAGGCGCCCGAGCCCGAGGTGGGCGGGCAGACGATCGTGGCCCCGCCCACCAAGAAGAAGCGCAAGGTGCTGCGGGGCGACTTCAAGAAGATGCCCCTGGGCGACCTCCTGGTGGGGGTCGAGGAGAACAACAAGTCGGGCACCCTCGAGGTCGAGGCCAGGGGGCTGCGCGGGCATATCTCGTTCCACGCCGGCGCGCCGGTGGAGGCCTACACCAACGGCGGCCACACCGGCGTGGAGGCGATCAAGGCCCTGCTCAAGGTGGAGCCCGAGGCGCGGTTCGTGCTCGACCCCTCGCCGCGCGACTTCGGCCCCCGCAAGATCGACCGCGGCTTCAGCGAGCTGGTGCTGGAGGACTTCCTGGGCTGAGGCTGACCCGGAAGCCGAGGTTGGCGGCCCGCATGGCGGGCAGCAGCATGCGCCGCGCGCTGGCCCGGCAGTGGGCCGCCGGCGCCGAGAACGAGCCGCCGCGGGCCACCTTGAACAGGCCGGCCGGCGGGCCCACCGGGTCGCGGGTCACCCACCGCGCGTAGGTGTCGTACCAGTCGGCCACCCACTCCCACACCCCGCCCGCCATGTCGAGGCAGCCACAGGGCGAGGCGCCCCGGGGGAAGCGGCCCACCGGGAGCGGCCCCGCCGCCGCCTCGGGGTGATCGGCCCACAGGCACAGGTCGGCCCGCGGCTCCTCGTCGCCCCAGGGGAAGCGCCGCCCCTCCGGGCCGCGGGCGGCGTACTCCCACTGGGCCTCGGTGGGCAGCGCCAGGCCGGCCCACCGGCAGTAGGCCTCGGCGTCGCTCCAGGCGACCTCCACCGCGGGCGCGTCGGGCGGGCCGGGCGGCGGCGCCGACGCGCCGGTGGCCGCGCAGAAGCGAGCCCACTGGGCCTGGGTCACCGGGTGCTTGCCGAGGAAGAAGCCGCGGGTCAGCTCCACCCGGTGCAGGGGGCGCTCGTCCTCGCTGGCGTCCGCCTCCTGGCTGCCCATGCGCAGCCGCCCCGGCGGCACCCACACCAGCCGCGAGCCGTCGCGCTCGTTCACGACCTCCCCCGCGGCCTCGCCCGGGATCAGCCCCGGCGGGAGCGGCTCGGGCAGGGGCGCGCGCGGCCCCGCCTCGCGCGGCCGCGCCCGCCCCGCGCCCCGCCGTTCGCCCGTCCGCCCGGTCGAGGCGCGCGGGCGGGGCTGCGCCGCCCGGAGCCCCTCCGCCAGCGCCTCCACCGAGGGCAGGCGGGCGTCCGGGTCGACGGCCAGCGCCTGCGCGCGCAGGTCGTCGAGGGCGCGGGCCAGCCGCGGCTTGCGGTCGCGCGGGCGGGGCAGCCGCCGCTGCCCCACCGCCACCCGGGTGTGCTGCGCCACGTACTCCCCCGCCGAGCGCGCCTCGTAGGGGAATGCGCCGGTCAGGGCGTAGAACAGCATGACCCCCAGCGAGTACACGTCCGCCCGCTCGTCCACCCGCCGCGCGTCCTCGAACTGCTCGGGCGCCATGTAGCGGGGCGTCCCCAGGGCCGCCCCCGAGGCGGTGAGGTCGAGCTGGGTGGGGTCCGCCGCCGCCTCCTCGGGCTCGCCGCCGCCGGTCAGCTTGGCGAGGCCGAAGTCCGACAGACAGATCGTCCCGTCGGCCCCCTGCAGCAGGTTCGCCGGCTTGAGGTCGCGGTGGACCACCCCCTCGGCGTGGGCGCGCGCCACCAGGCGCGCCGCCCGCTCCAGGCGCTCGAGGCGCGCCCGCCGGGCGCCGCCGCGCAGGTCGAGGGGGCGCGCCCCGGGGACGAGGTCGAGGGCCAGGTACAGGTAGACCTCGCGGAAGGTCCCCCAGTCGCGGGCGCGCACGAACCCCGCCAGCTGCCCCAGCCGGTGGCCGATCTGCGCCTCGCGGGCGAAGCGGGCCGCCACCTGCTCGCGGCCGGCGCCCACGGCGGCGGTCACCTTGAGCGCCACCTTGCCGCCGCTGCGCGCGTCGTCGGCGAGGTACACCGCCCCCATGCCGCCCCGCCCCAGCAGGCGCCGGATCGTGTAGCGGTCGGCGAGCTCGGTCCCCTCCAGCAGGTCCACGGCCCCGGACTGTAGCAGCCCGCCCCGGGGCGGCGGACGCCGCGCCGGTCCGTCGCGCCCCCGCCGTGGGCAACTCTTGCTCGCCGGCTCGTCCGAGCGAGCCGGAGCTGGGCCGTAAGGCAGCGGGCCGGTGGAGCGGCTGGAGTTGCGGCGGGAGTTGAGGCAGGCACGGGGGCTGCGAAGGAGGCCCGCACCCGGAAGGAAGGAAAACCCATGACTCGCCCCCTGCTCGCCTCTTCTCCGCTCGTCTCCGCGCTGCTGGTCGCCCTCACGGGCTGCGGCGGCCGAGACCCCGGCGCCGTCGCCCTCCCCGCCAGCGTCACCGTCCCCACTAGCGCCACGGTGGCCGCCGTGCCGAGCGACGCCGCCCCGGTGCAGGGGCACGGGGAGCTGGTGGCGCGCACGGACGGGGCCCTGGGGGTGCGGCTCGACGGGTCCGACGAGGTGCTGGCGGTGGAGGGCGCGGGCCTCGAGGCCGCGGGCGCCCGACCTGGCCGGACGCTCACGGTCGCGGGGGCGCGTCAGGGGAGCCGCCTGCAGGTGAGCCAGGCGACCCTCGACGACCTGGCGGCCGTGGCGCGGCTGCGCGTCCGCGAAGGGGACGGCGCCCTGGTGCTCGAGACTCGTGACGGCCTCGCCTTCACCCCGACCGGGGCGCAGGCGGGGGCCCTGCTGCGCGAGCCCTTCGACACGCCCCTCCTGGTGACCGGACGGTGGACGAGCGAGGCCACGGCCTGGGCGCCGGGGGAGCTCGAGGTCACCTCCTGGCGCCCGGCGGTCGAGGTGACCCTGGTCGAGCGCGACCGCCGCGGCCGGGAGGTGCGCACCTTCCGGGTGCACGACCTCGAGTCGGGGCGGTGCGAGCGGACGGTGGAGCTGCGGCGGCAGGCCACGCGGCGGGGCCGGGCCCGGCTGCCGGTGGCGATGCGGCTCAACCTCCTCGAGCGCCTCGCCGAGGCCGAGCTGGCCGAGGCGAGGCCCGTCGGCGGCGGCTTCTCCCGG
>JAWLGW010000475.1:0-5711 GCA_041690735.1 Planctomycetota bacterium | reverse complement strand
ACCGGTCGTCGACCCGGGCGCCGGGCCGCAGCGCGGGCGGCGCCACCGGCGTCCCCGGCGCCGCTGTTGGCGTCGCTGCCGGCGTCGCTGATGACGTGTCGGGTCGCGTGTCAGGACGAGGGTCGCCAGGCACAGGGACATTCTGGCAGCCAGCGACGCTGCTCGCCGCCACGCCCCCGCGCAGGAGCCCTGAGATTTGGCGCTGCCCCACGCGAGGGAGGCTCCGTTGGCGCGCCGTGCCTGGCTCTGTTACCGCACGAGCAGGGGGGGAGCGCATGGCCGTCTTCGTCACCGTCACCCTGGTCGGAGTGCTGCTCCTGGTGTCGATCGTGCGCGCCGCCCGCTCGCCCTGCCTGCCCGGCTTCGAGCCCCCGCGCCTCTCCGCCGGCGTCTCACAGGCGGCGGGGCTCGCCTGCGGCGCCCTGCTCGTCCTGAGCGCGGCCCAGCCGGCCCGCGACCGCCTGCTCCTCGGCAGCCGCGCCAGCGCCTTCAGCGCCCCGGTGCTGCGCAGCCTCATGGAGGGCCAGCTCCCGCCCCTCGAGGACGTCGACCTCCCCGACGATCAGCTCGAGGCGCTGGGCGACCTCGCCTCCGGCGGTCGCCCCTACCGCGCAGGGCGGGTCCTCATGGTCACCTGCCCCTCCCCCGTGATCGGCAGGGCCTTCGAGGTGCCCGTGGAGTGGAGCGCCCTCCCCGCGGCCGTCCGCGCCCGCACGGTGCAGGAGGTCGACACCCTGGTCGCCGTCCACGAGTACAAGCCCTGGCGGCTGGTCGTGTACGACCTGCGCCGTCGGGCGCTCGTGGCCACGCTGCCCGTGCGCATGGAGCGCTACCCGTACCTGACGGACGGCGGCCCGAGCGTGCACGTCTCCGAGTGGCTCCTCGGGCTGCCGACCCCCGCGGGCGTGGCGGCGGTCGGCGCCGAGGCCCGCGTCCCCTGGCACCTGGCGACGATCCCCCTGTGCCTGCTGGGCCTGTTCGCCATTCTCCGGGGGGCGAGCCCTCAGCCGCCCTTCCACGAGCTGCCGATCGTTCGCGCGCGGGTGACGCTCCGACAGACCGCGACGGAGTTCTTGGAGGAGCTGTCGACGCTCGCGCAGCAGAGCGCGGGGGAGCAGGCGCGGACGGTCTACCTGTACGGCAAGTTCGATCTGGGGATCATGCTGGTCGGCTGCCTGATCGGGGCGGCGTCGGCGGCCGCGGGAGGCGGCGATCCGGAGGCGCTGGGCCTGCTCGCGCTCATGGCCGCGGGGCTCCTGGGCGCGCTGCTGCGCGAGGTCTATTGGGAGCGCCGGATCGTCCGCGAGGCCCAGGAGGTCACGGAGCGGCTGGTGCGGCGGGTCTCGGGCCCAGGGCCGTCGCGCCCGCTCCGCCGCCCTGCCGCCGACTCGGCTGCGGCGCCGGCCGCCAGACCCGAGCCGACCGACCCTGGCGTCCCCGCCCCCGCCGGGCGCCGCATCGGCCGCCGCCGCGACTCCGACGCTGGCTGAGCAGCCGCGGGGTCGTGCTCACTCCGTCAGCCGCTCCCGCCGGACAGCGCGGTCGCTGGGACCTCGCCGCTCACTCCCGCCCGGCGCGCCGCTTCGCCGCCGCCCACACCTCGAGGTAGCGCTCGCGCCGCGGGACCTCGCGCCAGCGGTCGAGGCCGGCCAGGCGGCGCTGCTGGATCGTGCGCAGGCGCTCCTGGGCGGTGCGCTTGTCGAGGAGGCGCACCGTGTGGCCGTTGACCGGGTCGTAGGCGGTGCGCAGGAGGAGGTCGCGCTGGTTCTCGGGCGAGATCGCGTAGTCGATCCAGGCCAGAGCGGCGGCGAGGTGCTCGTCCGTGACCTGGCGGGCGATCATCCAGGAGTCGATCCACATGGTGGAGCCGTCCTCGGGGATCACCCGCTGCACGAAGGCGCCCCGCTGCTCGAGGCGCCAGGCGATGATCCCCCAGTCGTCGACGACGGCGACCTGCTCCTCGAGCACCAGCCGCACCGCCTCCTCGGGGTAGCTCCACAGGCGGCAGCCGTTGCGCAGCAGCGCCACCAGGTGCTCCTCGACCCGCGCGAGGTCCGCGTCGTCGAGGTCGTGCACCGGCCGCAGGCCGAGGTCGAGGGCGGCCACCGTGACCGCCCACACCGCGTCGTCCCACAGGGCGATCCGGCCTCGCAGGCTGGAGTCCCACAGGGCGCGCCAGCCCCAGGCCGGCACCTCGCGGTCGGTCGACACCAGCCACATGGGCCCGTTGGTGTAGGCCACGCCGTAGCGCTGGCCCTGGTGCTGCAAGAAGGGCGGGCTGCGGAACTCGGGCAGGAGCTCCGCCTCGCGCGGGAGGGCGAGGGGCTGGACGAGCCCCTCGCGCACGATCGCCGCGGCGACGTCGCAGCTGGGGGCCACCAGGTCGACCGCGCCCTCCCGCAGCAAGGGGAAGTACTCGTCGTTGGTGGCGATGGTCACGACCTGCGTGACCACGACCGCGATCCCGGTCCGCTCGAGGTACCGCGCCGCGAAGCGCTCGGTCATGTCCGGCGCGGCGTATCCGGGCCAGGCGGCGACCCGCAGCACCAGGGGCGGTCCCGGGCGCGGCGGCGGAGGCGGCGGCGAAGCGGGCGGCGTGACGCCCAGGGGGAGGGGGAGCCCGCCCGCCTCGGCCGGGAGGTCCCGCACGCAGCGGAACCCGGTGTCCCCGAAGCGGTCCTCCTCGTGGGCGAACGCGACGCGGTCCAGGCCGACGTCGTCCTGGCGCTCGTGGTCGCCGCCCCCCACGAGGATCCGGGGAGTGGACCGGGGGGTCGACCGGGCGCTCCCCTGCTGCCCTGCGGCGGGATGCGGATCGGCGCTCCACTCGTCGGCGTTGCCGCACAGGCCGAGGACGCCGTAGGGGCTGACGTCCCGGGCGAAGCCGTCCACCGGCGCCAGGTCGGCCCGGCGCAGGTTGGCCCGGCCCACCTCCCAGGCGTCGCCCCAGGGGAAGCGGCGCCCGTCCGCTCCGCCGGCAGCCAGCAGCCACTCGGCGCGGGTCGGCAGGCGCTTGTGCGCCCAGCGGGCGTACGCCGCCGCATCGGCCCAGGTGAGGCCGGTCACCGGGCGGCGCTCGTCGCCGGCGCTGCCGGGCCGGGTCGCCAGGCCGGCAGGCCAGTGGTCGCGCTCGCCGCAGCCGCCGCGGCCGCAGGCGGCGTGTCCCTCCTCGGCGACGTGGCGCAGGAACTCGCGGTACTCGCCGATCGTCACCTCGGTCTGGTCGATCCACACCGGCCCGGCGACGGCCACCTCGGGGCCGCCCTCGGCGCCGGGCACCGGCGGGAGCACCAGCTGCGCCGCCGGCAGGAACGTCATGCCCGGCGGCGCCGGGCCAGGGTCGCTCACCTGCAGGGTGGCCTGCTGCCCCCGCCCCACCACCACCAGGAAGCGGGGCGCCTCCCCGGCGGCGTCGCCGCCCTGCAGCCGGCGGCAGCGGTAGCGCGCCAGGTAGCTGCCCGCCGCCAGCTCGACCTGCGGCTCGCGGGCGGTGGCCTGAGCGCGCCGGGTGGGGTCTTCCTCTCCCCGCGCCCGGTCCCAGCGGACGAAGTCGAGGCTCTCCCCCTCGGCGAGCCCCGCCACCGTCAGCTCGCCCAGGCCGCGGGCGCGCCGCCAGGCCGCCCGGTCGTGCTCGTCCCCCGACAGGCGGTAGCAGCGGTTGCGCAGCTCCTCGGCCAGGGTCCAGTCACGGCGGTCCTCGGCGAACCGGGCCCGGGCCCGCAGCACCTCCAGCAGCGCCGGCAGGGTCCGCGCGTCGCCGGGCAGGTCGGCGAAGGCGCCGTCCGCCAGCAGGTGGGCCTCGAGAAAGGTCCGGGCCGCCGCCTCGTCGTCTCTCCCCGCCTGCCGGCGCGCCCGCTCCACCAGGTCCAGGGCTTGGTCGCGCCGCTGCAGGGCCGCCAGCCGCGTGGTCCCGCGCTGGTAGAAGGCGGCGGCGCCCACCAGGGTGAGCAGCAGCACCGCCGCCAGCGCGGTGGTCGAGCGGTGCGAGCGGACCCACCGCACCGCCAGCGCCAGGGCGCCCGGGCGGCGGGCCACGATCGGCGCCTCCTCCAGGAACCGCTCCAGGTCGTCGGCCAGGGCCCCCGCGGTCTGGTAGCGCAGGTAGGGCTCGCGGGCCATGGCCTTGAGGCACACGGTCTCGAGGTCGTAGGGCACGTCGGGCCGCAGCCGCCGCACCGGCGGCGGGTCGCTGACCAGGATCTTGCGGACCACCTCGGTGGCGGACTCTCCGTCGTAGGGGACCTGCCCGGTCAGGAGCTCGTACAGGATCGCGCCCAGGGCGTACACGTCGACTCGGTGGTCCGCGGTGGAGGCCTCGCCCCGCGCCTGCTCGGGCGACATGTAGCAGGGGGTGCCGATGATCTCGCCGGTGCGGGTGAGGTCGGGGCCGTGACCGAGGTCCTTGGCCAGGCCGAAGTCGAGGACCAGCGGCCCGCCCTCGCTGTCGAGGACCACGTTGGCCGGCTTGAGGTCGCGGTGCACCACGCGCTGCTGGTGGGCGGCGTCGATCGCCCGGGCCACCTCGACCAGCAGCCGCGCGCCCTCACGGGGCGGCAGCGGCCCCCCCTCGACCTGCGCCCGGAGCGAGCGTCCCTCCACGATCGGCATGGTGTAGTACAGCCGCCCCTGCTCCTCGCCGAAGGCGTACACCCCCACGATCCGGGGGTGGCGCAGCTTGGAGGCCAGCGCCGCCTCCCGCCGAAAGCGCTCGGCCTCGCGGGGGTGGCGGGTCACCGCCGACGGCAGCACCTTGAGCGCCACCTCCCGCCCGAGGTCGCGGTCCACCGCCCGGTAGACCACGCCCATGCCGCCCCGCCCCAGCTCCCCCAGCACCTCGTAGCGACCGAACCGGTCCCCCGGCTCGAGCGCCTCGGCCTCCCGGCGCCGCTCGGTAGAGGGGCTGGCGGCGGCAGGCGTGGCCCGCGGCGGCAACAGCTCGGTCTCGGCCGCCGGGTCGCAGGGCGTGTCGTAGGGGAGCAGCTCGCGGCTGTCCTCCTCCGCCGCCGGGCGCCCAGCCACCGTCTCAGCCGCGGCCGCGTCCGCCGGCAGCGCGACCGTCTCGGCGCTCGGGGCGGCGAGCGGCGGGTCGGGCTGCGGGGTCGGGGGCGCCTCGTCGCTCACGAGGCGCGCGCGTCGCGCGGACGCACGAGGACCTGCAGGCCGCGCGCCACGTCCCGCAGCGCCAACGCCAGCGCCTCGACCAGCGCCCCCGCGGCGTCTCCCGCCTCGGCGATCGTCAGGGGCAGCGGCCTGCGCGCCGCCCACCAGGCCGCGCCGTCCGAGACCTCCGCCCCGCACACCGCTCGGGCGACGACCTCGTGGAGCGGCCGCCCCTGCGCCTGACGCGCGTCGTCCTCCAGGCGGGCCCACAGGAGCGCGTGCTCCTCGGCCTCGAAGGCCGGGTCGCACACCGCCACCAGGCCCGAGGCCCGCTCCAGGAGTCGGCGGCGCAGCTTGCCGGCCGCGGGCCCCGCCGGCAGCGAGACCACCTGTACCGCCTCGTCGGTGACGGTGGAGGTGGGCGCCCACGGCTCGCGCAGCGGGACCTCGAACCCGACCAGCAGCTCGTCGTAGGCCCGGATGCGGCGCACCCGCCGCACGACCTCGGGCGCGCCCGCCCGCTCGCGCAGGCGGCGCGCCAGCGCCACCGGCGCCCGCCAGGGCTCGCCCGGCGCCACGAACGCCACGGTCGGCACCACCAGGCGGCGACC
>JAWLGW010000474.1:0-5713 GCA_041690735.1 Planctomycetota bacterium | reverse complement strand
CGTAGGCGGTGGCGGTGGGGTCGACGCCCTCGCCCACCACGGTCTCGGCCATGCGGCGCACGCCGGCGAGGTCGTCCTCCTTCTCGTACAGCTGCAGCAGCAGGAGGGCGGCCTCCGAGCGCAGCCCGGGGTCGCCGTCCTGGACCGTCTCCAGCAGCAGGCTGACCGCCTTGTCGCGGCGCCCCAGCTTGATGTTGGTGCGGGCGACCGACAGCTTGGTCGCCTTGAGGCCGCCCTTGAAGATCCCCGAGCCGCGCCCCTTGGCGGTGGGGCGGCGCCGCTTGGGCAGCACGATCAGGCGGCGCGGCGCGCCCGCCTGCAGCTCGCCGCGGCGGGCCCGCTCGATGTCCTCCAGCAGCTCGTCGTAGGTGGCCGGGCGGCGGCTCTGGTCCTTGTCGAGCATGCGCAGGAGGAGGCCCTTGACGCCCTCGCCCACCTCCCGGGCGGGGAAGTCGACGGGGTCGTTGATGTGCTTGAGGATCAGCGCGATCGCCGAGTCGGCCTCGAACGGCGGGCAGCCGAAGGCGAGGTAGAACAGCGTCCCGCCCAGGGAGTAGATGTCCGAGCGGTGATCGACCCGGCCGCCGCGCCCCTGCTCGGGGGACATGTAGAGCGGCGTCCCCATGACCACCCCCGTGGTGGTCAGGTCGAGGGTCTGGCCCAGGGCGGCGCGGGCCTTGGCCAGGCCGAAGTCGGTGATCTTGACCCGGCCGGCGGGGGTCAGCAGCAGGTTGGAAGGCTTGATGTCGCGGTGAATGATCTTGGCCGCCGCGGCCTCCTGCAGCCCGAGCGCGGTCTGCTGGGCGACGTCGAGCACCGCCTCCACCGGGAAGGGTCCCTCGCGCCGCACCCGCTCGGCGAGGTCCTCGCCCTCGACGTACTCCATGGCGAAGTAGTGGAAGGGGTCGTCCTTGGAGGAGATCGAGTAGATGTGCGTGATGTTGGGGTGCGACAGCTTGCCGCAGGCGACCGCCTCGCGGCGGAAGCGCTCGATGAACGAGCGGTTGCGCGACAGGGTGGGCGAGAGCACCTTGAGCGCCACGTGCCGATCGAGGCTGGTGTCGTAGGCCTTGTAGACCACGCCCATGCCGCCCTGCCCGAGGACGGCGTCGAGCCGGAAGGCGCCGAGCTCGGTCCCGGGCGGCAGGACCGGGTTGTCGCCGTCGTCGGGGTCGGCGCCGGAGAGGGCGACCGACACGCCGCCGACCGAGCTGCCGCTCGCGGGGGTGGCCGGCACCACGATGCCGAGGTCGCTGGTCACCTCGTGGGGCGACACGACGGGGTCGGCCGGGAGCTGCATGGTCTCGGCGCTGCTGACCGGCTGCGGCGTCTGCAGGCGCCCGAGGTCGGGGAGGCGCTCGGCGCCGGCGGGGTCGTACTCGCGACGGACCCGCTCCTCCTCGCCGCAGCCCGGGCAGCTGAAGGCGACCTCGAGCGCGACCCCGTCCACGCGGCGCGTCCGCCCGCAGCCACAGCGCGCCGAGGGCAGCTCGCCGCTGCCCCCGGGGAGCGCGACGTGGGGCGACACGTCGGGCGAGGCGTCGGCGCGCGAGGACTCGGGCGGGGACGGGCTGGCTCCGGTGGGCATCGCGTGCGGTAAGCCCCTGTTCCGCGGCTGGCGCCGCGCGCGGCGAGTGTACCACTGCGCTCGGAGCAGAGCCACCGAGGCCCCGGCCTGCGCGGCCGGAGCCTCGCGAAGGGCGGAGCGATGGAGTACCCTCGGGCCGGTAGAGCGGGGCGCGCCCTGGCGCCGCCCGAGAGGTCGTCACGAGCCCCCCAGAGGCTGCCGTCCCTTGAACAAGCGGGACCAAATCATCGCCAAGCTCGCCCTCGCCCTCCGCCTCGTGGACGAGGGCACCCTGCGGCGTACCCTCGAGCGCGCCCGCCACTTCCCCGAGTATTCCCTCGACCGCCTCCTGCTGGCCGGCGGCCTGATCGATGCCGCCGGCCACCAGCGCCTGGTCGAGGCGTTCAACCGTCAGCTCCGCAAGGCGCGCGACGTCAGCAGCGGTCAGCGCGAGGCCCTGAGCCGCCGGGGCCTGTCGGGAAGCGACGTGATCGGCCTCGAGCCCGACCCCGGGGAGGTGCCGCCCTCCCCGCGCGGGACGCCCGAGCCCCGCGCCCGCACCACGGACGTGGTCGAGGTGCCCCACGCGGGCGGCTCGGACGAGGGGGTGTTCGACGAGCCGACCCTGGTGCTGGCCGAGGAGGAGGGCTCCTCCGACGAGCTGGTGGTGCCCTCCGACGAGGACCTGTTCGATCAGGCCACCACCGTCCTCGCCGACGCCGCCGAGCCGGCGCGCGAGCTCGCGCTGCCCGACGACGACGACGTGTTCGACCAGGCCACCCTGGTGCTCGACGAGGAGGAGGGGTCGAGCCGGGCGCCGGCAGCGAGCGCCTCGGGACGCCGCGCGGCCGCCGACGACGCCATGTTCGATCAGGCCACCACCGTCCTCGCCGACGAAGACGACGACGACAGCGGGCCCCTCGAGCTGCTGCCGCCCGAGCCGACGGCGCGGGACCGGGACCTGCCGCTGCAGGTGCCCGCCGACCCCCTCGAGCCGGGGCGCGAGTCGGGGCGCGAATCGGGGCGCGAGTCGGGGACCTCCGCCCTCACCAGCTCCGCCCTGGAGGGGGACCTCGACCTGCGCCTGCAGCGCGACGTGGACCCCCGCGATCCGCGCTCGCGCCGGCTGGCTGCCTCCGGGTCGGCCGCTCAGCGCGGCGAGGGGCCGCTCACCCGCAAGGAGTTCAAGCGGCGCCTCAAGCAGCGCCTGGGCTTCACCGGCTTCACCCTGGGGGACTACAGCGTCCTGGGTGAGATCGCCCGCGGGGCGTTCGGCGTGGTGCTCGAGGTCGAGGCCGGCGGCGTCACCAAGTCGCTGGCGCAGGACCGGGGCTACGAGGGGCGCCTGGCCCTCAAGGTGGCCCTCGAGAACACCAGCGACCCCCGCGAGACCGAGCGGTTCCTCGACGAGACCCGGGTGCAGATCGGCTTCAACCACCCGCACATCGTCAGGATCTTCGACGCGGGGGTGGAGAACGGCCTCACCTACTACTCCATGGAGTTGGTCCGCGGCGTCGAGACCCGCACCCACGTGCAGCGCCACGGCCCCATGCCGCCGCTCCTCGCGGTGCGCGTCGCCAAGGAGATCGCCTCGGCCCTGGCCTACGTGCACAAGCAGCGGATCTACCACCGCGACCTCAAGCCCCAGAACGTGCTCCTCGACCAGGACAGCCAGCCCTACCGGGCGGTGCTGATCGACTTCGGGCTGGTGACCGAGCACCTGTCCGACAAGGACAAGGGCCTGATCCTGGGCACCCCCTCCTACATGCCCCCCGAGCAGGCCCAGCCCCGCGGCGGCCACGGGCCGATCAACGCCACCAGCGACGTGTACTCCCTGGGGGCGACCCTGTTCTTCCTGCTCACCGGGCAGCCGCCCTTCGCCGGCCGCGACCCGCGCCAGATCATCAAGCAGGTGGTCACCGAGCCGCCCCCCGACCCGGTGTCGCTCAACCCGCAGGTCCCCCGGCGGATCGCTGACCTGTGCCTCAAGTGCCTGGCGAAGGCCCAGCGCGAGCGCTTCCACTCGGCCGGCCAGCTGGCGGCGGAGCTCGACAAGGAGCTGCGGTCGGGGCAGCTCAAGATCAAGGCCAAGACCCTGTTCGGGCGGATCCTCGGCAAGAAGAAGTAGGGGAGAGGTCGAGCAGTTTGCGACGGCCTCCCCCTCGCACGCGCACCTCCTGGTCGCGCCACCTCACGCGGGTGCTCGCTCCGGGACGGTCCAACAGCCCCGCCTCGCACCCCGCTCCGCGCCCGCATCGAGTACGCTCCCCGCCTCCGGAGCGCACCATGGCGAAGAAGAAGGCCACCAAGAAGACCAGCAGCAGCGAGCCGTCCGCCGAGGCGTCGGCGACGCAGCCCAGCCCGCCGCCTGGTTACCCCCAGCAGCCGGGCTACCCGCCCCCCGGGGCGCCGCCGGGGTATCCGCCGCCGCAGGGCTACCCCCAGCAGCCCGGCTTCCCGCCGCAGGGCTTCCCGCAGCAGCCGGGCTACCCCCCGCAGGGCTACCCCCAGCAGCCGGGCGGGTTCCCCATGCCGGGCGCCGGGTTCGGCTACGGGAACCCCATGGCCCAAATGATGCAAATGATGGGCTCCTACATGGGCCTGGGCGGCGGGCTGTCGCAGGTCGACCCCTCGGCGCAGCCCTTCATGGTGGACGAGTCCGAGGAGCAGGGGCTCGACGCCGAGATCGTGCAGCCGGCGCTGGTGGAGGACCTGCTCAAGGTGCAGCAGGCGGTGCCGGTGCAGCCGGTCCTCGACCGGCTGTTCCTGCGCGAGGACGGGACCCACGCCCTGGGGGGGATCCCCATGGGCTGCACGATCGCCTTCGCCGGCCCCCCCGGAAAGGGCAAGACCCGCACCATGCTGGAGGGCGTGGCGCGGGTGGCGCTGGCCGGCACCAAGTGCGCCTACGTGGTCGCCGAGGAGGGGTTCCGCGACGAGGAGAACCCCGGGCGCGACGACCTGTGCAGCCGGTTCGCCAAGATCGCCATGGCCGCCACCGGCCTCGACGAGGCCGGGCTGCGCGAGCAGATCCTGCCCAACGTGCTGATCATTCAGGCCCAGTACCACAAGGGCCAGACCTGGGACGACTTCATTCGCCGCTACAAGTTCGTGGTGGAGGAGGAGGGCGTGCGGTTCGTGGTCGTCGACTCGCTCAACACCCTCGACCCCTCGCACGCCCGCACGTCCGACAACCTGGCGGTGCTCAAGACCTACAACCACGAGCACGGGGTGACCTGCGTCACGATCGGGCAGATCAAGGACACCGGCGAGCCGGTCGGCGGCGAGGCGCTGATGCACACCGCCGACGCGGTGATCCTGATCGAGGAGATGTCGCTGGGGAGCAAGGAGCAGGCCGCCTTCTGGGGCGGCAAGTACCGGGAGCGGATCACGATCGTGCGGGCTCGCAAGAGCGTGAGCTGCCCGGTGCTGGCGTATCCGGTGCGCGTCGACCTCGACGGCGACGGTCGCCTGGCGGTGCACGAGGGGCAGCCGGCGGAGTTCGCCCTGCCTCCGGTGACGGAGTGATCCGGAGCCCGTGAGCGACGGGATGGGGAGCGACTGGCGACAGGCGATCCGGTTCGTCGAGCCCGAGGAGGTGGTCCGTCACGCCCGCGCGGCGGGGCCGGTGGCGGGCTACCTGGAGCTGACGGCGCAGGTGCCCGGTCGGACGCGCCGGCGCGACACCGCCTACGCCCAGGATCGCCTGGGGCTCCCCGACCACCTGGCCTTCGCCCTGGCCGGCATGGTCGAGGAGGCGACCGCCGCCGGCCGTCCGCTGCCCCCGGCCGACGCGCTGAGCTCGCTCCCCTTCCACGACCTGTGCTACGGGCTGCTGCTGCCCCTGTCGGGCCTCCCGCCCCAGCGGGTGCGCCGCCTGTTCGGCCTGGCGGGCCCGCGAGGCGGCGAGCGCCTCGACGCCGCCGGGCGCCGGGCCCTGGTGGCGGAGGTGCTGGCGAACCGCGACCTCGGCCTCACGCTGGTCGACAAGGTGGCCCTGGTGCGGGGCGACCCCTTCCTGGGCCGCTCGGTGGGCACCAGCCTCAACGTCATGCTGGACGTCCTCGCCACCGTGGCCTTCGACTCGCCCAGCGGGCTGCGCGAGCGGCTGGGCCGGCAGGGCGACGTGCAGGAGCTGTTCGTCAG
>JAWLGW010000473.1:0-5714 GCA_041690735.1 Planctomycetota bacterium | reverse complement strand
AGCCCCGGGCGGGCCAGCATGTTGCCGGGCAGGCGCTCGGCGTAGCGCCGCTCGAGCACGTAGCGGTGCTCCTCGCCCAGCTCGCGCCCCGAGACGACCTCGACCTCGGTCGCCTCCACCGCCGCCTCGCGCGGAGCCGGCCGATCGCTGACCAGGAGGTCGGCCAGGGGGGCCCGGTCCGGCAGGAAGCGCGTCCCCACCAGGTGGACGCGGGTGCGCTTGCCCGCGCCGACGAGCCGGACCGTCACCTCCTGGGCGCCGACGTCGACCGAGGTCACCCCGAGGTCGCGCGGCGGGCCCTGCTCCAGCAGCCGGGCCTGCCCCACGATCCACCCGGCGCGTCGCTCGCCCGCCGTCACCCGCACGGCGATCTCGGCGTCCTCCTCCTTGAGCACCAGCTCGTAGTCCCCGGGCGGCAGGTCCTTCAGGACCCACCGCCCCGGCTCGAGGGCGACGTGGTCGAAGCGATCCGCGACGTAAGCCTCGCCCCGCACCTCGAGCAGGGAGACGAGGTCCCGCGCCAGGCGGGCCCCTGGGACGGCAGGCAGGCGGACCGGCTCCCCCGCGCGCGCGTGCACCCGGCTCGGCAGCTCGAGGTCGGCGCGGGGCAGCGTCCACTCCTGCCGCGCCCCGCCCGGGGGGGTGGCGTGCAGCGAGATCACCTCCGCCAGGTCCCCCAGCTCGACCCGGCCCCGGGCGTCGGTCTGCAGCTGCAGGCGCTGCTCGTCCACGAAGGCCCGGTGGCGGAAGCCGAGGGTGAACGGCACGTCGGCGCGCGGCTCGCCGTTCTTTCCCAGGTGGTGCAGGACGTAGCCGGCGTCGGTCCGGGCCAGGTGGAGGGCGCTGACCTGCGCGGTGCGGTCGATCGCGTTGAGCGCCACCTCGTGGTCGGCCGACACCTGCTCCCGGCCGCGGGTCATGGTCTTGAGGCGGCCCGCGACCGTGAGCCCCACCCGCACCAGGTCCTCCGGGACCCGAAACCGGTGCACGGACTCCTGGTCGTCGCGCAGCGCGAAGGGGCTCACGACCTGAGCGCTCTCGGTGCCGCGGCGATCGGTGGTCTGAATGGTGAGGGTCACCTCCTCCACCAGGGACAGGGGCACCCGCTGGCCGTTGAGGGTCAGCTGCGCCCGGACCCACACCTCCGCCTCGACGCCCGCCAGCAGCCGCTCGCGCGGGGCGTGGATCGCGGCCTCGAAGGCGTACGTCTCCCCCTGGTGGTGGAACCGCTCCAGGGTGGTCAGCGCGCCCCGGCGCAGCAGGATCGCCTGCAGCCCCGGCCGGGTGGAGTAGGGGACGGTGATCCGCCCCTCGGCGTCGGGGCGGTGCTCCCGCCCCGCCAGCCACAGGGTGGCGTCGGGCGCGGGCGCCCCCGCCTCGTCGAGGATCGTGAACACGTGCCCGGCGGCGCCGCATCGCTCGACGAACCGCAGCCGCCCCTTGCGGATCAAGGCCCGGCTGCTCTTGCCGTTGCCGATCAGCTCCACCACGAAGGCGCCGGGGCGGGCGAGGTCGGGGAGCTCGAAGCTCCGGCGCACCCGCCGCACCGGGGGGTCGTCGTAGGTGAAGGTCTCCTCGTGGCTGGCCGCCAGCCCGTCGAGGTCGATCGCCACGTCGACCTCGCGCCCGGTGCGGGCGTACACGTTGAAGGTGTTCAGCTCGAACACCTTGACCACCAGCGTCCGCACGTTCTTGACCCAGGCCTCCAGGCGGACCGGGGCCTCGGCGGCCAGGTGGGTGGGGGTGTCGGCGCAGAAGGTGATCTCCACCTCCTCGGTGAGGGCCTCGACCCGCGAGGTGCCCAGCCGCTGGGTCCAGCGGGCGGCGTCCCCTTGCCCCGCCAGGAGCTTCACCTCGGCCTGCAGCTGCTGGAGGTAGTCCGAGCGGATCACGCTGTCCCAGGGGCGCAGGTCGTCCGCCTCGAGCAGGTGGTGGGCCAGGCAGGCGCGCACCAGGGGCTCGTCGTCGTGGACGCTGGGGAGCAGGGTGACGTGCGCCCGGTCGTTCTGGCCCAGGTTGAACCGCCGCCGCTCGTTCTGCTTCAGCCAGGTGGCGTCGCGGTAGCGGCCGAAGTGCGGCAGCTGCAGGTAGGTCAGCAGCCGCTCGCGGTCGTGCACGCCCTGCCCCCGGTCGTGCGCCAGCCGGTGGAACAGGACGTGGGCCTTGAGCGGGTTGAACGCCTCGGCCAGCGGCGCCACGAAGGCCCACAGGCGCTCGAGGTAGGCCTCGCGCGCGACGGGGTCGTCCTCCCACCGCTCCTCTGACGAGGGCTGGAGGTGGGTGAGCTTGACGTCCACCCAGGTGGCGTCGCGCCGCAGGTCGGGGTCCTCGTGCGCGAGGGCGTCGAGCTGCGCGCTGGTCAGGCGACTGTGGAGGTCGAGGGAGCCGAACCCGCCGCTGTCCTTCAGGCGAAGGTGCTCCTTCACACGCCGCAGCAAGCCCGGGGCGTCGGGGCGCTCCAGGCGCTCGAGGAGCGCGGTCAGCTCCTCCTCGCTGAGCCCCTCCGCCTCGATCAACCGCTCCAGGGCGGCGTCGGTGAAGGCCCCCAGCCCGCCGCGTCGCTGGCGCGCCGGGGCGACCAGGCGCTCGAAGGACAGCGCCTGGGGGTCGACGCGGGTGGGGAGGGAGGGCTTCTCGCCCTCGACCTCCCGCCGGTGGT
Organism: Planctomycetota bacterium; assembly: GCA_041690735.1. Taxonomy (GTDB): domain Bacteria; phylum Planctomycetota; class J058; order J058; family J058; genus JAWLGW01. The sequence goes on along the minus strand of JAWLGW010000473.1, from coordinate 3,055 downwards.
GGAGGTTCGGCGACAGCCGGCGCCGCAGCAATCGCGCCGTGCCCTCCCAGTCGCCGTCGGGGTCGAGGAGCGCCAGCCGGGTGCGCGCCTCCTCCAGGCGGGAGCTGCTGCGGTGGTGCCGCTCCCACTCGTCCAGCAGCGCGCGCGCCTCGGGCCACCGCCGCTGGTGCTGGAGGTGCAGCGCGTGGAGCTGGAAGTAGTCCTCGGTCCCCGGGACGAGCTGATCCAGCACCGCCTGCCGGTCCTCGGCGAGGGCGAACTCCTCGAGCAACGCGTCGTCCATGGCTTCCCCCTGCGTCGCCTCGGCTCCTTGGAGGGACCTCGGCGCCCGGCCTCACGCGGCGCCATGGTAGCGGGCCCCCGGCTCCTCCGCAGGGGGGAGATCGAACACGGAATATCAACAGCGAACAGAGAATGGGAACAGGGAATGGCTCCGCCGTAGGCGACGCAGTTAGGTCTCGGAGGACGAGCCGTTCGCTATTCTCGTTGAAATTCCCTGTTGATATTCCGTGTTCGACAGCACCCCTCGGGAGGGGGAACAGAGTAAGCACCCCTCGAGAGGCGCTCCCTGCGTCTTGCGACAGCCTCCTCCAGCCCATGCCCGCGACGCGCTCGTTCGGTAGCCTGCCGGCGCAGCGCGTCCTCGGGTCGGCGGGGAGGTCCGCGCGAGGCAGGAGCTGGCGCCGTGCAGACCGAGATGATCGTGGCGATCGTGGTGGCCGTCGGGCTGCCGCTGGCGCTGGTGGCCGGGGCCGCGCTGTGGGTGTACCGCGTCCAGAGGCCGCGGGACTGGCGCAGGTCGGCGGAGACCGCCGAGCGGCTGGGGCTGGCCACGATCTACCCCAGCGACGCGCACTGGCCGGTGTGGAGCGGCGGCGAGCGGCAGGGGCGGCGCTTCGCGCTGCTGGTCGCGCGGGTGCGGACGGGCAGGTTCGAGGGCCGGACGCAGACCGCCCTGGCGACGCGGGTCGTGGCGGCCCTCGCGCCCGCCGAGCCGCTGCCGCCGTCCTTGTGGCGGTCGCGGGGGAGCCGACGGGGGCCCGCGAGCGGTTCGCTCCAGCAGGAGTTCCGCTCCGGGGGAGACCTGTCGCTCGTGCCGGCCGCGGCGCACCCGCCGCTGCTGCGCTTCGCCGAGGCGCGCGGCGCCCTGTGGCTGCTCCCGCGCGCCGAGGCGTCCGGCTTCTGGATCCCGAGTGCCCTGTGGAAGGACACGCCGATGGTGTTGATCCACGAGCGGCTGGGGATCGACATGACCCGACCCGAGCTGGAGGCCGTCCTCGACGGGCTCGAGGAGATCGCGCGGGCGCTGGAGCCCCCCGCCACCTGATCCGTGGGCGCGGCGACTTGCGGGGTGCGGCTCGCTTCCCTAAGGTCGGCCCCCTCACGGAGGAGGCGCCATGGCCCAGGTCACGTTCGAGTCGATCAAGCCCTTGATCCAGAAGCAGGAGCTGAGGCGCGGGACGGTGTACTGCACCTTCACCTGCCCCGAGAGCGGGGTGACCGCCGACGCCAGCGCGCCGATCCCTCGAGGCGAGGGCGTCAAGGACCGGGCCCTCGACAAGGCGAAGGACAGCCTGATGTACAGCCTGCGCCGCCAGCTCCAGCGGACCGTGTACTCCTTCCTCGGCAGCTCCATGGGTCGCGTGGCCTCCGACGTCCTCGGCGAGGGCATGAACGCCGCCGCCGACAAGGTGAAGTACTCGCAGGAGCAGGTGGAGGCGGCCGTGGCGGACGCCTTTCAGAAGACGGCGGGGAAGTTCCACTGGGACCCCGCCCGCCGCCAGTGGCTGGGCGGCGAGCGGGGGAGCGCTGCCGCGCCGGGCGACCCGGCCGCCGGCCCCGCGGCGCCGGCGGGCCCCAGCTTCCTCGAGCGCCTGCAGCAGGCGCCGCTCACCGCGCCCGCCGACCGGCAGCTCCTGGCCCGCATGCTGGTCACCGTCGCCCGCGCGGACGGCGAGCTGGCGGCCGAGGAGCAGCAGTTCCTGGGCGGCTTCATGGGCATGCCGCCCGAGGCCATGGCCCAGATCGCCAAGCAGGGGGAGCCCACCCCCGCCGACCTCCAGCAGGCCTCGCCGGGTCCGACCCGGGAGACGGCGGTCCTGCTGCTGTGGGCCCTCGCCATGTGCGACGAGGAGCTCCACGCGGGCGAGGAGGCGCGGGTCCGCGCCTTCGGCGAGGCGCTGGGGCTCGCCGCCGAGCAGGTGAACGTGCTGCGCGACTGCGCCGCGGACCACGTGGTGCAGGCGGCGCTCACGCACGTGTACGGCCAGGGCGCAGCCGACGAGGCGACCCGGGCGCGGGTGGGGGAGCTCGCCGAGGGGCTGGGGATGTCGCCCGAGCGGCTGCAGGGCCTCGACGAGCGGGTGAGGGCGCAGCTCGGCGCGAGTTGACAGCCGCTCGCTGCCCGTGACGTAACAGCGGCGGTCGACCGCAGCTTGGACCCCCCTCACGTCCCGGCTCCGGAGGTCGTCGGTTCGATCCCGGCCCCCTCGTGCCTCCGGCGCCCTCGCGCCTCCGGCCCGGGGGTGTAGCTCAGCGGGAGAGCGCCGGAGCCCGTTCGTACGAGGGGGGTGAGGTGCCTTGACGTGACGTCTCTCTCGCGCTCGCTACAGGTAAGCCGGCACGGCCGCCGAGGATGGCCCCGGGGGGAAGTCCCTCTCGCGGGAGGTCTCAGGTGGAGGAAGGCGCGCAACCTGGGGCACGACCTCGTCGCTGGCGACGGTGGGTCCTTCGCCTCCTCTTCGGCAGCGCCGCCTGGGGCGCGCTCCACACCGCCGTCGTCGCCGCGGACGGCCTGAGCGACGAGGTCCGCCCGGCCGCTGTCGCGGTCGTGCTGGGCAACCGTGTCCGCCCCGACGGCGTCCCCAGTCAGCACCTGCGCCACCGCCTGGAGCGGGCGCTGACGCTGTACCGCGACGGGTTGGTGGAGAACCTCCTGGTGAGCGGCGGGCTGGGCCGCGAGGGGCACCAGGAGGCGGACGTCATGGCCGAGTGGCTGGTCGCCCGCGGCGTGCCGCCCGAGCGGGTGGTCCGGGACCCCGACGGCTGGACGACC
>JAWLGW010000472.1:0-5718 GCA_041690735.1 Planctomycetota bacterium | reverse complement strand
CCTCGCGCAGGGCGGGGCCCAGGGCGGCGCGCTGCGCGCCCTCCCCGGCGGGAGACAGGGGCCGGCGCACCACCGCGCGCTCCGAGTAGGTGATCACCCCCACGCTGTCGCGCCGGCCGGCCAGCCCCAGGACCAGCTCCGCGCCCAGCGGCGCCACACCGCGGGGGTCGTTGGTCCGCATGGAGGTGGAGGCGTCGAGGAGCAGCACGACCCGGCGGCCGCCCGGCTCGACCCGCTCCGCGAGGGGCAGCCCCACGCACCCCGCCAGGGTTCCCCCCGCGAGCAGGACCGCCCACACCGTCGCCTTGCGCAAGTCCGCTGGCATGAGCGCCCGAGCCTACCTGAGAGAGCGCCCGCGCGGCGGCCGCGTCAGTCCTGGGCGGCCTCCCCACCCGCGTGGCGAGCGGCGGCGATCCGGGCCTCGAGGTCGGCCAGCGCCGCCGGCCACCACTGCTCGATCCCGGCCTCCACCAGGAGCCCCCGCCCCCGCTCGAGCTGCGCCAGCCCCTCGCGCGGGCTCCCCTGCGCCACCCGCAGCTCGCCGTGCGCGGCCAGCGCGAAGCCGAGCCACTCGGCCGCCTCCCCGGCGCCGTCCCGCTCGTGCCAGCGCCGGGCCCGCGCCAGGCAGTCGGGCAGCAAGCGCGCGGCCTCGTCGAGGCGGCCCGCCCGCAGGCACGAGCGCCCCAGCGCCCAGGCGGCGGCCAGCTTCTGGGGCTCGCCCCCGGTGCGGTCGTGGTAGTGCTTGGCGCGCGCGTAGGCGTCGGCGGCGGCCGCCCAGTCGCCCCGCTCCTCGTGGGTGGCGCCCAGGTTGTTCCACAGCGCCGCCAGCCAGCCCTCGTCGCCGGTCGCCTCGGCGGCGGCGATTCCCCGCTCGGCCCAGGTCACCTGCTCCGCGGGCGGGGCCACGATCGCGGCGTGGTGGGCCGCGTCGACCGCCCGCCGCGGCAGGTCGTGCGCCAGCGCGTAGTCGTGCATGCCCACGAAGGTCGCCAGGGCGGCCGCCTTGTCTCCGCCCTCCCGCTGCAGGATCCCCCGCACGCCCAGCAGGCGGGTCCAGCCGAGCGGCAGGCCGGGGTCGGCCGCGGCCTCGGCCCGGGCCAGCCAGGCGCCGGCCTCGTCGAGGCGCTGGGCCAGCGAGTGCATGCGCGCCACCTGCGCCAGGGCCTCGACCTGAATCGAGCGGTCCCCCTCGGCCTCGGCCGCCTCGGCGGCCGCCTGATACACCGGCAGGGCCTCGTCGTACTTGCGCTGGCGGAACAGGGCGTCGCCCGCCGCCAGGCGAGCACCGGCGTGCTCCGCCGCGGCAGACGGCTCTTCAGCAGACGCGGCCTCGGTCATGGAGCCCTCCGGGGCAGGCGCGGGGTCGCCGGCGCAGGCGGTGAGGCCCAGCACCAGCCAGGCGACGAGGGGAGCGCGCATGGCACCTCCAGCCCCGGGACCGTACCCGGAGGCGCGCCGGGGGGCAACGCCGCTACGCCCGGGTGCGGAAGCGGCGGTGCGGGCTGCGGGTCGCCACCCAGGCCACGAACTTCGCCAGCTCCGGGTGCCCCAGCAGCGCCTCGCGGGTGTGGTACTCCCGCCCCAGCTCCTTCTCGGAGGGGACGTAGGTGTGGATCGCCGAGTGGCAGTCGCGGCACAGGTCGAGCCCGCTCGCCATCTCCTGGCGGGTGAAGCGCTTCTTGAACCACTTGTTGCCGTGCACGGTGCGGGGGATCAAGTGGTGGAAGGTCCGCGGCCGCACCCGACCGCACAGCTCGCAGGCCCCGACCCCGGCGTTTCGTCCCATGAGCGCTCCTGCCCGGGCACCCACTCTATCGGGGCCGCGCAGGCCGACGACCCCGGCGGCTGCCCTTCCTGTCGCCCGCGGGCCGCCCCGCTATGCTGGCGAGGTGGCCGCCATCGAGATCCAGCCACGCGACGCCTCGCCGGCTGACTGCGTGCTCTGCCGCGAGGCCCTCGCCGGCCAGGACACGGAGGCCTGCCGCAGCTGCGGCGTCGTCCTGCATGTGGAGCGCGCCGAGGAGTTGGGGCGGTGCCCGATCCTGGGCTGCGGGAGGCGCCTGGCAGCCGGCCGCGCTCGGCGCAGCCGGCCCCTCCCGCGCCAGGCGCGCGGCCAGCGGGCGCAGCGCGAGCGGGCCGCCTTCGCGCCGCTGCTCACTGCCAGCGACGAGCGAAGTGGGGGGGTGGAGCAGGCCCGGCTGCGGGGCGAAGGCGAGTGAGGCAGGGGTGATCGCGCGGCGCGTCGCGGCCGGAGGTCCTCGCCGCTCCGCCGGCCGGTGGCCCTGCCGTCGGCGGAGGGGGCCGCTATGCTGGCGGCGTGCCCGAGATCGATCTCACGCCCCGCGGCTCGACCCGCGTGGACTGCGTCTTCTGCCGCGACCCCCTTGAGGACGAACCAGCCGACACCTGCGCTGCGGTCCTGCCCTCCGGACTCCCTGGAGTCCCTCCGGGTCGCATCCACCGCGCCCGGGCGCGCCTGCGGGAGGTGACGCGTGCCGCCTGGGAGTGAGTCAGGGCCGCACGTCCCGGTGCTGCTGGGGCAGGTCCTCGAGCACCTGGCCCGTCCTGAGGCGCGCTGGCTGCTGGACGGCACCGTGGGCGCGGGCGGCCACGCCGCCGCCCTCCTGGAGGCGTGCCGCCAGGCGACGCTGGTCGGCCTCGACCGCGACCCGACGGCGCTGGAGCTGGCGCGCGCGCGGCTGGCCCCCTGCGGCGAGCGCGCGCGCCTGCTCCACGCCGCCTTCGCCGGCGCGGCGGAGCTCGCCGCCGAGCAGGCTGTGGGCCCCTTCGACGGGATCCTGATCGACATCGGTGTGTCGTCCATGCAGCTCGACCGCCCCGAGCGGGGCTTCTCCTTCCAGCAGGGCGGGCCCCTCGACATGCGCATGGACCCCACGCTGCCGCACACCGCCGCCGACCTGCTGGAGGAGCTCGACGAAGGCGAGCTGGCGGACGTGATCTATCAGCTGGGCGAGGAGCGCTACTCGCGTCGCATCGCTCGGGCGATCGTGGAGCGGCGGCGCCAGGCGCCGCTGCGCACCACCGACGAGCTGGCCGAGCTGGTCCGCCGCGCCGTCCCCGCCCCGCGTCCCCCGCGCGGCAAGGGCCGACGCGGGCCGGCACGGTCGGGGGCGCGCCGCCGGATCCACCCGGCGACCCGCACCTTCCAGGCCCTGCGCATGGCGGTGAACGACGAGCTGGGCCAGCTCGACCGGGCGCTGCCGGCCTTGTTTGGCCTGCTGGCGCCGGGCGGCCGCCTGGCGGTGATCTCCTTCCACTCCCTCGAAGACCGGCGGGTCAAGCTGTTCTTCCGCGAGCGCAAGCAGGCGGGTGAGGGGCGCCTGCTCACCAAGAAGCCCCTCCAGGCGAGCGACGAGGAGATCGACCGGAACCCCCGCGCCCGCAGCGCCAAGCTGCGGGTGATCGAGCGGGCCTGACCCGCACCTCCACCGGAGCGCTCTTCGGGGACGCGGGGGGCGGCTGTCGCAAAGTGGCGGACGGCTCGGAGCACCTCGCGCGAGTGCGGGTCCGTGGAGGGCAGGTCTCGGCTGTCGTCCCGGACGAGCCCTCGCGTGAGGTGGCGCGCCTCTGGGCGTAGCTGCGGATTGCACCGTGTATCCCTGTTGGGGACGGTGGAGCCCGCATCCTCGGATACAGCGTCTCCTACTCCCAAGGAGCAGCAGCGCGCGCCATCCCGGAGCCTCTTTGGGGAACCGTGGGGGGCGGAGCCCCCCGCGAGCCACATGTCCTAAGCCACCGCCGGCGCCTCGTCGCTGGGGGAGTCCCGCCGCTGCGAGGGCGCCAGCCGCCAGGAGCGGATCAGCCGGGGTCGCCCGAACAGGCGCCCGCCAGCCGCGGACACCTCCTCCAGCGACGCCGCCCGCGCCACCCGCCGCGGCAGGCCCGCCCGCACCACCCGCCAGGCGGTGACCGCGTCGGGCGCCGCCGCCACGAACGCCCACACCTCCGGCCCCGGCACCTCCACCACCATTCGCCACACCCGCATGGAGCACCTCCTGAGCGGGCGGCCTCATGCAGAGCGTGGACCACTCGCGGCGACGACACCTAGGTGGGCGGCGAGGCACCGCCTGCGACCGAAGCGAGACCGGGTGGGCACAAGCTGCCCACTCAGCCCCGCGACGAGACGACTGCTTCAGCGCGAGGATCCCGTGAGTCGGGCCTGCCAGGCGGGGGCCAGCTCCACGCCGGCCGCCGCCAGCGCCGCCGCCAGCGCCGCCACAGAGCGGGGGCCGACTCCGCGCTGCGCCAGGAGGTCCGCGGGCTCGAGCGCGACGGCCGCGCCTGCGCTGGCCTCGTCAGCCCTGACGCCGAGCGCCTCGAGGGCGACGCCCAGCCGCGGCCCGACGCGCTGGATCCCGCTCAGCACCTCGGCCAGCCGGGGTTCGGCGGGTCCGGAGGCAGCCTGCTCCGACAGCGAGGCGGCCGACCCAGTAGCGCCGTAGGCACGGCCTCCGCGATCAGCCACCGCTGGAAGGCGTCCGCCTCACCGACCACGTCGTGGGCACACCAAGCCTGGTGGAGGGCGTCGACCGCGGCGAGCGCGCCGCCGGGAAGGGCGCTGCCGTAGGCGGCGCGGACCGACTGGGCGACGCGCGCCAGGACCTCGACCGTGTCCGACGGGACGGCGAAGGTCGGCGCCTCCGGCGGCTCGTCCCCGGCGGCCGCGCCGAGCCATTCGGCGAGCGCGGCCCGCGGCGGCTCCGGAGCGCCCTTGGGGAGCCGACGGCGCCACCCCCGGACCACCGCCCGGTCTGCGGCCAACAAGGCCAGGCGCGCCCGGCGACGTCGCACCGGGCGCGCGTCCCCCTCCCCCAGCGCCTCGACGAGCGCGCCGAGCGGGCCACCCCAAACGTAATCGTCTGGCTGCGTCACCGGGACGTCCCAGATCTCCGAGGACGAGGCGGCGAGCCGATCGTGGACCTCTCGCAGCCGCCGCAGCTGGGCGCGAGAGAGGTCGCCCCGGTGGACCAGCGGCCAGAGGTCCCCGTAGGTGGAGGGCGTCGCCAGCACCCAGGTCCGCACGCCCTCCTCGATCGCGCGGCGCAGCGCCTCCTCAGGAATGCAGTGCAAGGCGCTGCGCAGGGCGCTCGCCTCGTGGTGATGACCCGCGCAATGAGCGGCCGTGACGGCCTCGTACGCCCACTCCGGCAGCCACCCGTAGGAGCCGTTGAACCCTTCCGCCTGGCGATAGTGCGCGCGACAGGGGCAGCGCAGCCAGGCCTCGCCTGCGGAGAGGGCTTCCTCGACCTGGTCACGCTGCCGCGGCTCGAGCCCCACCTCACGCTGGACCCGCCGCGCCGCGAGCAAGCTGACCCGCACGCCCTGGGCGTGGCCGAAGCGTCTGACCAGCGCGTTGACCCACGGCTTGGGGAAGCGACGCCGCACCCCGCCGAGCTCGCGCCCCAGCGCCGCGCGCGCCGGCTCGTGCCCCACGAAGGCCAGCAGCTCCAGCCGCTCCTCGCTCAGCTCGCCCACGGCGACGCGCAGACGCAGCGCGTCCGCGGCCAGCCCACGCCGCTCGTACGCCCTCAGCAGCCGCCGCGCTTCGTCCGGCGCGCCGCCCTCGAGCCGTCGCTCCAACTGGCGCAGTCGTTCGTCGCTCACTGGTAGCCCTCAGGCGCCAATCTGGCAGTTGGCCCGCAAGACCGGGCGCCTGAGGGCCCCTTTCAAACCGTGCGTGCGGATTTCCCGCACACG
>JAWLGW010000471.1:0-5741 GCA_041690735.1 Planctomycetota bacterium | reverse complement strand
GGCGCCGCGCCTCGAGGGCCTCGGCCGGGGGTGCGCCGCGCTGCGCCAGCAGCGCGTCGAGGTGCTGATAGGCCGCGGCCGGCTCCCCCGCCGCCAGGTAGACCCGCGCCGCCCCCAGCCGCGCCCGCGCGCGCGTCCGCTCCGGCTCGCGCCCCTCGCCCGCCCGCTGCAAGGCCTGCAAGTAGGCGGACAGGGCCCGCCGCCCCTCGCCCGCGCGCTCGAGGTCTTCGCCCAGCTCCAGCAGCTGTTCGGCGGCCGCCGGCCCCGGCTCCCCGAGGGCGCCGCGGTGCAGGCCGAGGTACAGCAGCGCGAGCAGCAGCCCGCCCAGGAAGCCGCCCAGGTGCGCGCCGTACGACACGCCGCCGGCCGCGCCGACGAGCAACACCGGCAGCAGGTTGTCGACGACCACGTACAGGCCGAGCACCAGGCGCACCGGCAGGTCGACGGTGCCCACGTAGATCGGGAACAGGACCAGGAGCACCCGCACGGTGTTGCGCGGGAACCACACGAAGTAGCACCCCAGCAGCCCCGAGATCGCGCCCGAGGCGCCCACCGCCGGCACCAGCGAGTCGGCGCGCAGCACCGCGTCGCCCAGGCCCGCCACCGCCCCCGTCGCCAGATAGACCCCCAGGAACGGGACCCGCCCCAGGCGGTGCTCCACGTTGTCGCCGAAGATCCACAGGTACAGCATGTTCCCCAGCAGGTGCAGCCACCCGCCGTGGAGGAACAGGGACGTCAGCAGGTCGAGCGCCGCCGGGTCCGCGGGGCGAAAGCCGTGGGCGAACAGGAGCAGGTCGAACTGGCTGAGGGACCGCAGGGCGAGGGGATGCAGCTCCCGCCCCGACGCCTCCAGCGCGCGCACGTACGCCAGCAGCAGCGGGTCGCTCGGGTCGGGCCGCACGTACTGGAGCGGCAAGAAGTACAGGAACATCCCGACGTTGACGGCGATCAGGCCCCAGGTGAGCCAGGGGGTGAAGCCGCGCGGGTTGGGGCTGTCGCCGACGGGGAGGAACACCGGGGCAGCTTACGAGCTCGCGGCGAGGGGTGGGGCGCGCCCGTCTCACGCTCGGAGCCGCCGCTCCGGGTCCGGCTCCTCGGGACCGAGGAAGGGACCGCGTGGCGTCGCCGAGGGCAGGAGGACGCGCGAACGGGGCTCGCGACCCCCCTTCTTGGGGCGGCGCCGGTCCGCGACCCACCCGAGGCGCGCGCCCCCGCGGTTTGGTGTACTGCTCCTGCCCCGGAGGAGCAGGTGTGATCACCTTCGGCAAGTTCGTCGACCGGTGGCGAGACCGGACGCGGGAGCAGTTCCTGGCGCAGGTCGAGGCGCCGCACCTGCTGCTGGTGACCGATCCCAAGCGGCAGCTGGGCACGGCCCGGTTCCGCACCGAGGCGGTGGACCCCGAGGACCTCGTCGCCAGCCCGGGCGCGGGGCTGCTGCTGCTGCGCGTGAGCAAGCGCCCTGGGGGGAACGCCTTCCCCATGATGATCACCATGGGCCGGGCCCCCAACAACGACGTCGTGGTGCCCGACGTCCGGGTGTCGAGCTTCCACGCCTACTTCCGCCGCGGCGTGGGGGGCTGGTTGGTGTGCGACGCCTCCAGCAACGGCACCGCCCTCGACGGGGAGGTGCTCGAAAAGCAGGACGAGCGGCCGATCGCCTCGGGGGCGCGCCTGACCCTGGCGCGGGTGGTGGAGCTGGTGTTCCTCGAGCCCGAGGACCTGTACGCCCGGGTGCAGGAGGAGGGGTAAGGCGGCGTCCAGGAACGGATCCAGCAGTCCTCGTCGGTGACGTCCTGACCGGGCTCGAGACATCGCACTCGCGCTCGCGCTCGTGGTCGACCACGACCACGACCACGAGCGCGAGTGACCAACCGAGCGGCGTCCTGCTACTCCGCCGGCGTCTCCGCCTCCAGCCGCTCCCGGTCGGCCGCCTCCGCCAGCGCGCGGAACTTGGCCAGGTCGGCGGCGCTCGGCTTGCTCTGGCTCCCGTTTCCGGGCGCTGGACGGACCGGCGCCGGGCAGGGCTCGGCGCGCAGCTCGAGGTGGTAGGGGCCGATCGAGAGCACGTCGCCCACCCCGAGCTCGCGGGTGGTGAACCGCTCGCCGTTGACGAAGGTGCCGTTCTTGGAGAGGTCCTCCACGAACACCGCATCCCCCTCCACGAACAGGCGGGTCTGCTTGCGCGACACCTTGGGGTGCGGCAGCACCAGCTCGCAGGCGGTTGGGCTGCGGCCCAGGGTGAGGGTGTGTCCGGGCGCCAGCGGGATCGAGGGGAGCGGGTCGCAGTCGAGCCAGGCGATCGCCGCCCGGACCATGCCTTCGCTCACCTCGAACTGCAGCGCCGGGGTGACGTCGCCTCCTTCCTGCGCGGGGCGGCCGGGGATGCCGCCCGCGGGGTTGCGCCGCCGCCGCGCCGTCGCGGCGCGCGGCGGCGTCTCGTCGTCCTGGAAGGGCTCGGGCTCGGGGCGGCCCGAGACGCTCTGGGTCGCCTCCTCCTGCGCGACCGCGGCCAGCTCCCAGCTGACCTCCTCCTCGACCTCGCCCGCCAGCTCGCCCTGCAGCCGCTCCACCTCCAGCCGCAGCCGGTCGCGTTCGGCGAGGGCCCGGGCCAGCCGCTCGCGTTGGCGCGCCTCCTGCTGCCCGGCGCTACGGCGCTCCTCGTCGGCCGCCGCGTCGAGGGCCTCCAGGCGCTCCGCCTGACGGCGGGCCTCGCGCTCGACCTCCGCCAGCCGTCGCTGAGCGGCGTCGAGGGCGCGGCGCGCCTCGTCCCGCTCCTGCTCCAGCGTGGCGGCCCGCTCGCGCGCCTCGCGGGCCGCCGCGGCCTGCCGGTCGCGCTGCCGCTCCAGCCCCTGCAGCCGCTCCGCGAGCTCCGTCCGCGCGGCCTCGGCCCGGCGCCGCGCGCCCGCCGCTTGCTGCTGGGCCTCCGCCAGCTGCCGCTCCAGGTCGCGGACCTGCTCGCTCAGGCGCGCCCGCTCCGCCTCCGCGGCGGGGTCGGCGTCGGGCGCCGGCGGGCGGGCCTCGAGGGCGGTCACCCGCTGGCGCAGCCGCGCTGCCTCCTGACGCGCCGCCTCCAGCGCCGCGGGGTCGGGCGACCGCGCCAGCTCCTCGCGCGCCTGCGCCAGCGCCGCCTCCAGCTCGCCGGCGCGGGCGGCGCTCTCGGCGCGGGCCGCGGCCACCTCGTCGGCCGAGCGGGCGGCCGCGGCCAGCTCCGCCGCGCTCGCCGCCAGCCGCTCGCGCAGCGAGGCCGCCTCGGCCCGCGCTGCCTCCAGCTCCCGGGCCGTGGGCCCGTCCGACTCCCGCCGGCGCGCCTCGTCGAGCGCCCGGCGCAGCTCGTCCCCCTGCGCCCGCAGGTCGGCCACCTCGTCGCGCGCCTGCGCCAGCTCGGCCGCCGCCTCCTCGCTCCGCGCCCGAGCGGCGTCCAGCGCGTTGCGCAGCCCGGCCGCCCGGGCCGCCAGCTGCTTGCGCCGGTGCTCGAGCGCCAGGAGGCGGCGCCGCAGCGGCGCCGCCCCGTCCGAGCCCCCGCGGCGCAGCCGCTGGCGCAGCACGTTCTCGCGCTTGCGGGTCTGGACCAGCGCCGCCTCCAGCGCCTCGCGCCGCTCGCTCACCTCCGCCTGCTCGCGCTCGAGCTCGCTCACCCGCTCGCGCCAGCTGCGGGCGTGGTGCACGGCGGCGTCCAGACGACGGCGCAGCCGGTCGCGCGCCACTACCGTCTGCTCGTGCTGGGCCCGCAGCCGCCGGTAGCGGTCGAGCAGCTCGTCCCGCTCGGCGGTCAACGACTCCAGGCGCCCCGACTCCCCCTCCCGGCGGCGCAGGGCGACGTCGACCGCCTGCACCACCAGCGCGAGGTTGCCGCGCAGGGTGCGGACCTCTTCGAGGATGGCGGCGACGACGGGATCGGCGGGTTCCATGCTCGCGCGGACATCATGGCCGATTCGCCGCCGCAGGACCAGGACAGTGTGGTGAGAAGCTCACTCCCGTGCGTGCCCGTGCCCGTGCCCGTGCCCGTGCCCGCGGAGTTCGGGCGCGGGCACGGGAAGGCATGAGCTGTCGCTGCGTCGTGCGACACCCGCCCGCGGTCAGGGAGGGGAGGAGGCGGCCCACGGCGAACACCCGCCCCGATGCGCACCTGTGGTAGAACCGGCGCCCTCACCGAGGGAGGCCCTCCGTGTCCGAAACCACGCCGATCGAGCGGCTGGCCGCGCTGCGGCGCGAGGTGCTGGCGGGCGGCGGCCCGGCTCGGATCGAAGCTCAGCACAAGAAGGGCAAGCTCACCGCCCGGGAGCGGGTCGACCTGCTCCTCGACCCCGGCAGCTTCGAGGAGCTGGACGCCTTCGTCCGCCACCGCTGCCGCGACTTCGACATGGCCGACAAGAGCGTCCTGGGCGACGGGGTGATCACCGGCCACGGGCGGATCGACGGTCGCCGGGTGGCCGTGTTCAGCCAGGACTTCACGGTCCTGGGCGGCTCGCTGTCGGGGGCCTACGCCCAGAAGATCTGCAAGGTCATGGACCTGGCGCTCAAGCTGGGGATCCCGGTGGTGGGCCTCAACGACTCGGGCGGCGCCCGCATCCAGGAGGGCGTCGAGAGCCTGGGCGGCTACGCCGACATCTTCCTGCGCAACACCCTCGCCTCGGGCGTGGTGCCCCAGATCAGCGCGATCATGGGCCCCTGCGCCGGCGGCGCGGTCTACTCCCCGGCGATCACCGACTTCGTCGCCATGGTGGAGCACACCTCTTACATGTACGTCACGGGTCCCAGCGTGGTGAAGACCGTCACCAACGAGGAGGTGACCCACGACGGGCTCGGCGGCCCCGAGGTCCACGCCCGCACCAGCGGCGTGGCCCACTTCGTCCGCCCCGACGACGCCTCGTGCATCGCGCTGATCCGCGAGCTGCTCAGCTACCTGCCGGCGAACAACACCGAGGACCCCCCGCGGGTCGAGAGCGACGACGCGGCCGACCGCGCCGATCCCGAGCTCGACACCCTGGTCCCGGCCGACGCCACCAAGCCCTACGACATGCTCGACGTGGTGCGGCGGGTGGTGGACGGCGGCCGGTTCCTCGAGGTGCACGGCGACTACGCCCGCAACATCGTGGTCGGCTTCGCCCGCCTGGGCGGCCGCACCGTGGGCGTGATCGGCAACCAGCCCAACTACCTGTCGGGGGTGCTCGACATCCAGGCCTCCCTCAAGGCGGCCCGGTTCGTCCGCTTCTGTGACTGCTTCAACGTCCCCCTGGTCACCTTCGAGGACGTCCCCGGCTTCATGCCCGGCCGCGACCAGGAGTTCGGCGGGATCATCAAGCACGGCGCCAAGCTGCTGTACGCCTACTGCGAGGCGACCGTCCCCAAGCTGACGGTGATCACCCGCAAGGCCTACGGCGGCGCCTACGACGTCATGAGCAGCAAGCACATCCGCGGCGACCTCAACTACGCCTGGCCCGGGGCCGAGATCGCCGTCATGGGCGCCAAGGGGGCGGCCGAGATCATCTTCCGGCGCGAGATCGCCGCGGCGAGCGACCCCGAGGCGAAGCTGCAGGAGAAGACGCGCGAGTACGAGGAGCGCTTCCTCAACCCGTACGCGGCCGCCGAGCTGGGCTACCTCGACGCGGTGATCATGCCGCACGAGACCCGCGCCCGGCTGATTCAGGGCCTGGCGCTCCTCGAGACCAAGCGGGACCAGAACCCGCCCAAGAAGCACGGGAACCTGCCGCTGTAATGCCTGCCATCGTCGCGGTCCTCAT
>JAWLGW010000470.1:3090-5746 GCA_041690735.1 Planctomycetota bacterium | reverse complement strand
GTAGGCCTCGAGGACGTCGCGGGCCGGCGCGTACAGGACCGCGATCTCGGCCAGCCCCTCGGCCTCGGCCAGCTCCAGGCGCAGGGCGGGCGACAGGCGCGCCTCGATCGCCTCGGCCTCGGTCTCGGGCGCGGAGTGGGGCGCGGCGTCGGCCTCGGACGTAGGGTCGGGCGCGTTCACGCCGTTCAAGCTACCCGATGACCGGGCCTCACTCCTGCCCGGGCTTGGTGAAGGGCAGCAGGGGGAGGGAGGACAGCAGGCTCAGCAGACGGTGGTGCGCCTCCGGCGCCATCTGGCCCAGGTCCTCGAGCAGCTTGCTGGCGTCGGCTCGCCACCGGTCGAGGGTGAGGCCGTCCTCGTCGCCGCCGCCGCCCTCGGGCTTGAGGAGCGGGAACCACACCACGTCGCGCAGGTTGGGGACGTCGGTCAAGAGGGCGCAGAAGCGGTCGATCCCCATGCCCCACCCCGAGATCGGCGGCATGCCGTACTCCATGGCGAGCAGGTAGTCCTCGTCGAGCTCCATGGCCTCCTCGTCGCCGGCGCCCTTGAGGCGGGCCTGCTCCTCGAGGCGCCCGCGCTGGTCGAGGGGGTCGACCAGCTCGGAGTAGGCGTTGACCACCTCCCAGGTGTCGATCACCAGCTGGAACCGGTCCACTACTCGCGGGTCGTCGTCGTTGCTGCGGGCCAGCGGCGAGAGGTCGGTGGGGTGCTTGATGATGAAGGTGGGCTGGATCAGCTTCTGGCGGGCGGTCTTCTTGTACAGCTGATCGATCAGGCTGCCGCGCCCCGCCTCGGGCCGCTCCACCTCGATCCCCTTGGCCTCGATCGCCGCCCGCAGGCTGCTGGCCGTCTCGTGCTGATCGATGTCGACCCCGGCGTGCTCCACGATCACGTCGCGCAGGCTCTTGCGGGGCCACTCGCCGCCGAGGTCGATCGTGCGCTCGCCCCGCTGGATCTGCAGGGTGCCGAGCGCCTCCTGGACCACGTGGCGGATCATGGCCTCGGTGAAGGCCATGTTGTCCTCGTAGTTCCAGTAGGCGGCGTAGAACTCCAGCATGGTGAAGTCCTGCAGGTGGCTGGGGTCCATGCCCTCGTTGCGGAAGCAGCGGGCGAGCTCGTACACCCGCTCGTAGCCGCCCACCACCAGCCGCTTGAGGTAGGTCTCGGGGGCGATCCGCAGCACCACCGGCATGTCCATGGCGTTGTGGTGCGACACGAAGGGCCGGGCCAGGGCGCCCGAGGCCTTGGTGCACAGGATCGGCGTCTCGACCTCGTCGAACCCATGCGCGTCGAGGTAGCCGCGCATGGCGCGGACCAGGCGCGTGCGCAGGCGGAAGCGCTCGCGGGTGTCGGGGTTGGTGACGAGGTCGAGGTACCGGCGGCGCCAGGCGATCTCGGTGTCGGCGACGCCGTGGAACTTCTCGGGCGGCGGCTGCAGCGTCTTGCCCAGGAAGGTCCAGGTGCGGGTGCGCAGGGTGAGCTCGCCCTTCTTGGTGGTGTAGATCTCGCCCTCGACCCCCACGAAGTCCCACAGGTCGACCTGCTTCTCGAACCGCTTGTACAAGGCGCGGCTCTGCTCCTCGTCCTCGGCGAGCTCGCCGCGGGAGAGCGAGATCTGCAGGGCGCCGCCGAAGTCCTGCAGCTTGGCGAAGGTGAGCTTGCCCATGGTCCGCTTGGCGACCAGGCGGCCCGCGAGTCGGACGCCGGTGGTGCCCTCCGCGAGCTGCGCCGCCTCGGCCAGGGTGTGGGTGCGCTCGAAGCGCTCGGGCCACACGTGGACGCCGTCGGCGCGCAGCCGCTCCAGCTTCTCCAGGCGGACCTGACGGTACTCGTTCGACACGGGGACCTCCCAAGGGGGCGCCTAGAATAACGCCTGGGAGGACGCATACGATGGCGGCGGTCGAGCGTGTCGTGTGGCGACTGATCGACAGCGGCCCCGGCGCCGCGACCTGGAACATGGCGGTGGACGAGGCGCTGCTCGAGGTGGCTGAGGCGAGCGAAGGGGCCGCGCCCGTCCTGCGCCTGTACCGGTGGGAGCCGGCGGCGATCTCGCTCGGTCGCTTTCAGGCCGCCGCCGACGTCACGCCGCCGCCCGGGGTCGACCTGGTGCGGCGCCTCAGCGGCGGCTCGGCGATCTACCACCGCTCGGACGAGCTGACCTACTCGGTGGTGGCGCCCTACGCCCTGTTCGGCGACCGCAAGCCGCGCACGGCCTATCGGGCGATCCACGCGGCGCTGGCGCGCGGGCTGCGGGCGCTGGGCGTCAAGGTCGAGGGCGGCGGCGCCTGTCGGGCGCCGCGGGCGGGCATGTGCTTCGACCACGCGACGGCGGACGACCTGGTGGTGGGCGGGCGCAAGCTCCTCGGCAGCGCGCAGCGGCGGCGGGGGCGGTGGTTCCTCCAGCACGGCTCCCTGCCGCTCTCGCCCGATCCGCTGTCTCCCGGCGCGATCTCCCTGAGCGAGCTGCTGGGGACCGCTCCCACGCTGGCCCGGGTGGGGACGGCGGTGGTGAAGGCGTTCGACCTGGGGGACCTACGCCCTGACGCGCTGCGTGAGACGGAAGCGAGCCTGGCGGAGCGCCTCGCGCGGGAACGCTACGGCCGCGGCGACTGGACTCACGCTCGGTAAGGCTTTCGTAATTAGCGCCTTATCAGCC
>JAWLGW010000470.1:1997-3080 GCA_041690735.1 Planctomycetota bacterium | reverse complement strand
TCTCGACCCCGCCTTCCCAGAACCGGGAAATGGTGGGCGCTCACCTCCGCCGTCAACGATCGGTGCACGAGTTGGGGGGCGGCACCGTGGTTGCAAAGGGGCGCCGCGGGAGAGCAGGGACCTTGAGCGATCGGATCGCGGTACTCGAGCTGTCGGAGTCGGAGGAGGCGGAGGCCCGCCTCCCCTTCGGAGAGCTGGCCGTCCTCGAGGGCATGCTCACGCGCGATCAGCTGGCGGCCCTGCTGCACGAGCAGGCCGACCGCCGCGACCGGGCCCGGGCGATCAAGCTGGGGACGCTCCTGGTCCGGCAGGGCTACCTGACCCGCCGGCAGGCGAAGGGCCTCCTCAAGATCCAGGCCCAGCACGGGCCGATCGAGGGCTACAAGCTGCTCGAGCACCTCGGCAGCGGCGGCATGGGCGCGGTGTTCCGGGCCCACGAGGAGGCGACTGGCCAGGAGGTCGCGATCAAGATCCTCCCGCCGCGGGCCAGCAACGACAGCCGCTACCGCACCAGGTTCCTGCGCGAGGCGGCCCTGCTGCAGCGCCTGCGCCACGAGAACCTGGTCCCCTGCTACGGGCAGGGCGAGTCGGGCGGCCACCTGTACTTCACCATGGAGTGCGTGCGCGGCGAGACCGGCCGGGCGCTCCTCAAGCGCATGGGCGCGGTCCCCGAGGCGCGGGTGCGCGAGCACCTCGCGCAGGTGCTGCGGGCGATCGAGCACTACTGGCAGGAGCGGATCGTCCACCGGGACATCAAGCCCGAGAACATCATGTTCACCCCCGAGGGCGAGGCCCGCCTCATGGACCTCGGCCTGTCGCGGCAGCTCGACGACGACGTGCACATCACGCGCGTCGGCAAGACCCTGGGCACGCCCCTCTACATCTCGCCCGAGCTCGCCAAGGGGCGCGCGGAGATCGACGTCCGCTCCGACCTGTACTCCCTGGGCGCGACCTTCTACCACCTCGCCTGCGGCGTGCCGCCCTTCATGGCCGCCTCCCAGGCGGACCTGTTGCGGGCGCACGTCGAGGACGCCCCGCCCGCGCCCCGCCTCAAGAACCCGCGCCTCTCGCCGGGCCTGGAGG
>JAWLGW010000470.1:0-1987 GCA_041690735.1 Planctomycetota bacterium | reverse complement strand
GAGGCGATCTTGCTCCGGCTGCTGGCCAAGGACCCGGGCGAGCGGTTCGCCGATCCGGGTGAGGTGCTGGCGGCCCTCGAGCGCCTCGACCGCGGCGAGCCGGTCGCCACCTGGCGGCGCCGCTCCACCCCGCCGCACCCCGTCGCGGCGGTCCGCGGCCGGCGGGGCAGCGGCACCGGCTCGGGTGTCCGCCCCGGCGTCGGCGCGGCCGCGCGCCCCGGCTGGCGGCCGCGCCCCGAGCTGAAGCTGGCCCCGGTCGCCGCCACCGTCGCCTTCGTGAGCTTGTTCGGCCTGGGCGTGCTGCTCGGCTCGCGCTCGCACAGCACCGCCAGCGCCGCGCCGGGCCCGCTGCCCCAGGCCTCGTTCGAGGAGCTCCTCGACCGCGACCCGGCGGCCGCCGCTCGCGCCGCCCTGGAGCAGGCCGAAGGCGAGCGGGCGCACGAGCAGCTGCCTCGCCTGGAGGCGGTGGCCCGCGAGCTCCCGCTCGACACGCCCCTGGCCCGCCAGGTCGAGGAGCGCCTGCGCGCCCTGCGGGTGACCCTCGACGAGGAGGCGCTCGCCGCCCTGGAGTCGCTGCGGACCGCCCTGATCGAGCTGGTCGACGCCGGTCGCCTGAGCGAGGCGCGCCAGCGGCTGCGCGCCTTCCCCGCCGCCTACCGCCGCACCGCCGCCGAGGAGGGCTACCTCGAGCTGGAGCGGGGCCTGGCGGTGGTGGGGCGGCCTTAGGGCCGTCGGTCACTGCAGGAAGCGGCTGACCTCGGTCGCGCCGCGGGTCATGAGGTCGAGCGACCCCCTGTCGGACGCGACGCGCGCCTCCCAGCCCGCCGCGACCCGCGGCTCGCCCGTGGGGACGTCGAGGCGCCCCAGGAGCAGGTCGTCGGTCTCCGGCGAGGCCACGATCAGGACCTCGCGGCGCGCGTCGAGCGAGAGCCCGGCGGCGCGCGCCAGCGCCTCCGCCACGGAGCCTACGGCGAAGAAGACCCGCGGGGCCTGCCCCAGCGCCGGAAGCGTCGCCAGGGGGTGCCGCGCCACGAAGGCGAGGGC
The DNA here is from genome assembly GCA_041690735.1 of Planctomycetota bacterium. Lineage (GTDB taxonomy): Bacteria > Planctomycetota > J058 > J058 > J058 > JAWLGW01. Next base: position 943 of record JAWLGW010000470.1, on the reverse strand, counting down.
GGCCTCCCGCAGGGCGCTGTCCTTGCGGCGGGGGTCCCGTCGGTTGCCGATCTCGAGGGCCTCGCCCTGCCGCTCGAACCAGTCGTTGAGGGCGTAGTGGTCCTCGAAGTCGACCTCCGACGTCGGCGCCACCAGCGCCGCGAACTCGTCCGCCGTGAGCTCGTAGGGCGTGTCGACGGTCACCAGCTCGCTGGCGTAGCGGGCGCTCCCGCTGCGGCGATCGATCCGTGCCAGGTGCAGGTCCGACTCGTCCTCGCTGGTGCGGACCACGATCAGGGCCTCCCGGGCGGGCTCGAAGTCGGTGAGGTCGCCGTTCTGCGCGGCGGCGAGCGCGGCCAGCTTGGCCGCGGCCCCGCCGGAGAGGAGGGTGGCGCGCAGGCCCTCCTCGCCGGAGTCGACGGGCGGGAGCGGGTGCGCCTCGTCGGGGCCGGCGTTCGCACGCACGAACTCCTCCGCCAGCGCCTGCAGCAGCGACGCCTCGACGAAGTCGCCGGGCCCGCGGCTGCGGATCTGGCGCCAGCGCTCCTGGCCGCGGCGGGTCAGGTTGAGCACCGTCTCGCGCAGGTCACCGTCGCGGCGGGAGTAGTAGGCGACGAACGTGTTCTCGGGCGGCGGCGCGCTGCCTTCGAGGCCGCCCACCAGGCCGCCGGGCTGGACGACGCGGAACACGGCGCCCAGCACCCGTCCCCCGCTGCTGCGAAAGGTCCGCGCGCTGGTCCACGACACGTCCGCCCCGTCCACCGTCGCCTGGCGAGCGACCTCCAGGACGCCGGCGGCGCTGCGGACGACGGTGAGCCGCACCTCGGTCGGCCGCCCGTCGTCGTACGCGCCGGCGAGGGCGTAGCTCCCGGGCCACGTCTGGGCTGCGGCGAGCGGAGTGCAAGCGGCGAAGGCGAGGATCGCGAGGGGGAGTCGGGCGCGCATGGGGCACCTCCGTGGTCCC
>JAWLGW010000469.1:0-5771 GCA_041690735.1 Planctomycetota bacterium | reverse complement strand
GATCTCTCCCGGCGCGTCCTGGTGGATCCACAGCACCCCCCGCGACAGCCAGAACGGCTCGGTCAGGTCGGGGTCCTGGAAGTAGAAGGGGCCGTTGGAGTACTGGAAGTCGGGCGCGCGCCGCTTCAGGCGGAAGGCGTGCTCCACCACCGCGCCCGGGGCGAGCCCGGGCATCTCGAAGGTGCGGGTGCCGGTGCGGATCGGCTCGAGCACCTCGCCCTGGGGCGTGATCGTGCGGACCTCCAGCAGCTCGCCCGCGCGCGGGCGCGAGCCGTAGCGCTCCTTGCCCCCCTCGTCGAGGATCCGCCACACCTGATGGACCACGTCGATCGACGAGGCGTCGGGGAGGATCTTGGTCACCGTCTGGTCGAACAGGCACACCGTGCTGGCGCGGGGCCACTTGCTGCTGGGCGGCGCCTGGGCGAGCAGCGCCTGCAGGTCGGGCTCCCACTCGGCCCAGAAGCGGTCCTCCTCGCCCGCGAGCGCCTCGTGCAGCTCGCGCGCCTCGTGCAGCTCGGGGCGCTCGGCGGCGACGCTCGCCAGCAGCGCCGCCGCCTCGGCGCGCACGTCCGGGTCAGCCAGCGCCTGTTCGGCCAGACGGCTGGCGGCGGCCAGGCGGCTGCTGACGTCGTGGCTGCGCTCGGCCAGCCACCGGCGCACCGCGTCCAGCTCGCGGGCCTGGTCTCCCAGCGCCCGCCACATGCGCGCCTCGAGGGCGGCCTCCGTCTCGGGGTCGACGTCGAGGTACTGCGGATACTGCGCGAGCACCTCCTGCGCCGCCGGGCGGTCCGCGCGGTCCAGGGCGGCCTGCAGCAGCTGGCTGAGGACGTTGACCCGCCCGTGGTCGCGGGCGAGCACCTCGCGGCGCAAGGCCAGCGCGCCGGCGGCGTCGCCCCGCCGCTCGAGCAGATCGGCGCGCGCGTCGACCAGGGCGATCGGCTGCGGGTCGGCGGCCGGGGCCGCGTCCAGCAGCACCTCCGCGGGGTGGAACCACCCCTCGCCCATGAGGGCCCGCGCCAGGGTGAGGCGCGTCTGGAGGTCGCCCGGCCGCTCGCCCAGCGCCTCCTCCAGGCGGAGCGCGCCCTCGGTCACCTTGTCCTCCTGGAGGTCGAACCGGGCCAGGGCGCGGCGGGCCGCGCTGGCGGCCGGGTCGAGCTCGAGGGCGCGGCGGTAGGCGGCGCGGGCGCGCTCGCGCCGCACCGCCTGCGGCAGGTGCTCCGCCAGCTCGGCGGCGCGGCCGGCGAGGGTCCACGCCCAGCCTTGCTGCGCCAGCTCGGGGGCCTCGGCGAGGAGGGCGTCGAGGGTCAGCGCCGCCTCCTCTCCGCGGCGGGCCTCGATCAGGGCGTGCACGTACAGGGCCCGCCGGGCAGGTGAGGTGGCGCCGGCGAGGGCGGCCAGGGCGAAGGCGTCCTCGGGGGCCTGCGGCGCCACCCGGGCGGCCGCGACCTCGTGGGGGCGCCGGTCGCTCGCCACGAGCAGCGGGCCGCCGGCGCGGGTGGTCAGCCGGACGTGCACGGTGGGGCTCTTGCCGCCGGCGACCTTGAGCAGCAGCCGGTTCCAGCCTGCCTCCAGCCGGATCGGCACCCGCACCTCGGGCCCCAGCCGCCGCCGGCCGCGGTCGATCGTCCCCGCCAGCGCCCGGTTGACCCACACCTTGGCCGAGGGGCCGCGGTAGACCAGGTAGGCCTCGCTCGCCGCCGGCGCCTCGACGTGCGTCAGCAGGTAGCAGGCCTGGCCGTCGCCCTCCAGCAGCTCGCCGGTGGACAGGACCGCCTGGCGTGGGTCGCGCTCCAGCGGCAGCCACTGGCGCTCGCCGCGCAGGGCGGCGAACCGCTCCTCGAGGTCGAGCGCCCGCCGGGCGGCCGAGACCTCTGGGGGGAAGACCTGCTCGAGCGACGCCCGCCGCGCGGTGCCGAAGGGACCGGTGACGCTCCAGGCGTCGATCAGCCCCCGCGTGGCGAGGAGCGCCTGGGCGGCCTCGCGCTCGCCCGCCGCGGTGCGCAGCCGCGACACGACCTCGGCCAGCTCGTCGTAGTTGGCGTGCTCGCGGGTCAGCGGCAGGAGCGGCTCCAGCCGGGCGCGGGCGGCGGCGAGGCCGTCGGGCACGAGGTCCCAGCTCCCGCGCAGCGCCGCCCGCAGGGACGGGACCCGCGCGTCGCGCGGGGCCCGCTCGATCGCCGCGAGGAGCGCCTCCTGGCTGGCAGCCGGGTCGGAGCCCGGGTCCTGCAGGAGGACCTCCCCCTCCTGCGCGGCGGCGGGGGCGCCGAGCGCGAGGAGGAACAGGGGAAGGAGGAGCAGCGTCGCGCGAGAGGTGAGAGGACTCACTGGACCCTCCCCAGACTCGGCCCGGTCGAACATGGAAGATCAACAGCAAACAGAGAACAGGAACAGGGAATGGAGGACAGCAGGCGAGCGAGCCCCGCAGACGTTTCTATTCTCATTACTATTCCGTGTTGATACTCCGTGGTCTCCGGACAGCGTTGCCGATTCGCGACCAGCAGCTCCCTCCCTCTCCCCCTCACCGTCACTGGTTCGCTCCTCCCCGGCCCAGGAGCACCCGCTCCTTCTCGGCCTTGTCGACCTGCTCCACGAAGGCGCGGAAGGCCGGGTAGTCCTCGATCGAGATGCGGTGGGTGTCGAGGTGCAGCACGCGCCGCACGCGCAGCCGCGCCCCGTCGCGCTCGTACACCCGCTCGTAGCGGCCAAACGGCGTGTCGAGCTTCACCGGCGCCGGCAGGCTGCGCACCGACAGCTCGGGCGGCAGCTCGTAGGTCGCCTCCTCCTCCAGGGACGAGGGGACGGGCAGGATCAGGTCCTGCGTCCGCTCGGCGTCGGCGGCCAGCGTCGAGAGGCGGGCGCCGCGCAGGGTGACCAGGTCGAACAGCCAGCTGCGCACGTCCTCCAACTCGAGGCCCCCCGAGGCGGTGCGGACCATCTTGGGCAGCTCGACCTCGGCCTCGAGGCGCACCGGGGCGTCGAGGTCGCGCACGTCGGTGGTGCGCACCTTGGTCACCCGCGCCCCGCTGAAGGCGGCGCCGTAGCGCGGCTCGAGCAGCTCCTTGCGGCGCCCCTCGGTCTGCATCCAGCGCCGCAGCAGGCTGTCGTAGGTGCCGGTGCCCTCGATCGTGCTGGTCAGCTCGGCCGCGCCGTCCTCGGCCAGGCGCACGGCGTGGCGCTCCCGCAGCCCGTTCGCCTGCGGCCCCCGGTACTCGATCGTCTTGAGGGCGCCGCCCTTCGGCGAGACCACCACCACCTGCGCCCCGTAGTCCATGGCGGGGAGGTTCGGGAAGGCGTGGTACTCGGCCGTCCCGTCCAGGAAGATCCCGCCCTCGCCGTGGTCGACCCACGAGATGCAGTGGTTGAAGTGGCCCATGAGCGGCAGGGTCAGGTCCTCCTTGCCGCGCATCTCCTCGCCGAAGATCAGCACCGGGTGCGACTCGATCCCCACCTCCCGCAGCATGGTGTTGATCAGGGTCGACTTGTCCTTACAGTCGCCGAACCGCCGGGCGAAGATCTTGGTGGCGTTGTACGGCTTGAAGCCGTGGATCCCGAACTCCCACGAGGCGTTGTAGCGGACGTCGGTGATCACGAAGTGGTAGATGCGGCGGATCTTCTCCTCCGCCGTCGTCGCCCCCTGGCACAGCTCGCGCACCTTGGCGCGGATCGCCTCGTCCGCCTCGTGCTGATCGGCGACCAGGCTCCAGTACCAGCGGGCGAAGGCGTCCCAGTCGCCGAAGGTGGAGACCTGCACCTGCGGGAGGAGCTCCTTGTCCCAGGGCATGTTGGGCTCGCGCTCGAGGGGCGCGATCCCGCGCCGCTCGAACACGTGCACCACCAGGTCCTTCCCGTCCGGTTCCTGCCGCTGGTGGATCGCGGGGTCGAGCCCCGGGGTGTGGAAGTGGAGCTCCTTGTCGCGCGGCGCGATCAGCACGAACCGGCGCCAGTCGACCCGCTGCTCCGCCTGGAAGGGCGCCACCTTGCCGTAGTAGTCGCCGAAGAAGCCCGGCTGCAGGTCGTCGACCCGGTAGCGGACCTCGATCACGTCCCCCGGCTCGAGCGGCGGGAACCGGACCGTGTAGCCCCGGTAGGTGGTGAACTCGCCGCCCCGGCCGCCGCCGGCCGAGCCCACCGGCGCGTCCTCGTGGCCGCCGCCCTGGCGCCACACCCGCGCCCGCTGGAGCACGATCCGCTGGTCGGTGGAGTAGACGGCCTGGTAGCTGGCGAGGTCGCGGGCGCCCTGCCGGTTCTCGACCCGGAACACCTCCTGGGTGAACTGGCTGTGGGTCCCGTCGCGGTTGACCCGCGCCACCTCCTGCCGGAGCAGGTAGCGGTGCGTGCGCCGCGGGTCGAGCGCGTCCTTCGCCGCCGCCTCGACCAGCGGCGCCGGGTCGACGGTCCAGGCGTCCTCGAAGGGCGCCTCCCGCTCGCGGTGGCGGGCCCGGAACTCCACGTAGCGCTGCAGCTTCACCCGCTGCGGATCGACCCGCAGGGCCTGCCCGAACAGCTCGTCGGCCAGGGCGTCGTTGCCGCGTCGCTCGGCCAGGTGGGCGCGCTCCTCGATCAGGGCGGCCTCGTCGGGGGCGATCGCCGCCGCCTCCTCGAGGGTCCGCGCCGCGTCGGCGAGCCGCCCCTGCCGCGCCTGCAGGCCGGCCAGCGACTGGAGGACCGACACGTCGTAGGGGGCGACCCGGGCGGCCTGCCGCAGGGCGTGCTCGGCGAGGTCGGGCCGGCCGCGCTTCTCGTGCAGGGCCGAGACCACCCGCAGCACGCCGGCCGAGGTGCGGTCGTACTCCAGCAGCTGACCCAGCAGCGCCTCCTGCTCGCGCACGTCGCCGCGCTCGTGCGCCACCCGCAGGGCGCGCTGCAGCACGGCCTGCGGGATCGCGCGGGCCTCGTCGCGCATGACCTGCTCCTCGCAGGCCTGCCACAGGGCGCGGGTGCGCGCGGTCACCAGGGGCGCCAGGCCGCGGGCCTGCAGCAGGTCGAGCTCGATCAGGCGCGCCGCGAGGGCGCCCACCTCGCCTCGCGGCTGGGCCGCGACCACCGGGTCGAGGAGGGCGCGCGCCTTGGCGGCGTTGCCCAGCGAGCCGAGGTAGTAGGCAGCGAGCAGGATCCGGGCCTGCGCGTGGTCGGGGTCGGCCGTGAGGGCCGCCTCCAGGGCCCGCCGCCGGGCGTTCTCCTCCTTGTTGACCGAGAACTCGCTGTCGCGGGCGAGGGCCCGGCTGAGCAGCACCGGCAGGGCGGGCCGCGCCGGGTGGTCGACGGGGCGGGCGCTCCCCGCCAGGGCCACCGCCGGCGGCCGCGCCTCCTCGTCGGGGTGCTCGGTGTGGTCGTGGGCGCGCCGCGCCAGGTGCAGGAGGCCCAGCCGGTAGGCGCCGCGCCACTCGGGGGTGGCGGCGAGCTGCTCGGTCAGGGTGGCGATCGCGCCTTGGGCGGCCGTCACCCGCGCGGGCGCCGCCGCGGTGAACTCGGGCCGCTGGGCGATCTCCGCGGCGGTCGCGGCGCGGAGCCCCGCGACCGGCCCGCCCTCGGGGGCGGAGACCCGCAGGCGAACCCGCCAGGGGCCGGTCTGGTCGCAGACCTTGAGGAGCACCTCGTTCCAGCCGGGCTGGAGCACGACCCCCACCGCGTCCTGATCGGGGGCGTAGGGGCGGCGGACGTCGGCGGCGTGCACCTCGTGCCGGTTGACCCACACCTTGAGGGCCTCGTCCGAGCCCAGGCGGAGGGCGACGGGCGTGGGCTGCTCGGCGTGCAGGTAGGTGACGGCGTAG
>JAWLGW010000468.1:0-5774 GCA_041690735.1 Planctomycetota bacterium | reverse complement strand
GTAGGCCGCGTGCAGGACCTCAGGGCTCGGTGTGGCGGGGTGCCACGCGTCCCCGGCTGGCCACCCCTCCGCCAGGGACGTCCACGGCAACGCCTTCACCACCCCGCCGTGCAACACCACCCCGTCGCGGCTCATTCGCCCTCCGCTCCTGTCGCCGCTCCGAGGGTAGCCCAGCCCGCGCGCTCGGGCTCGCCTCGCCGGCGGCCGCCCCGGAGGGAGCCGCCGAAGCGCGCGCCTGCGGTAGGCTCCTGGCGCGGTGTTCCGCGGGGAGGCCCGATCGTGCAGCGAGAGCTCGAGCTGGTCGTGTGGGGCGCCACCGGCTTCACGGGGCGGCTGGTGGCGGAGGCGCTGGCCGAGCGCGTCCGCGCCGGCGACGGCCTGCGGTGGGGGATCGGAGGCCGCTCGCGCAGCAAGCTCGAGGCGGTCCGCGCGGGCCTCGGCCTCGCCGACCTGCCCCTCCTGGAGGCGGACGCCATGGACCGCCCCTCCCTCGAGGCCCTGTGCGAGCGCACCCAGGCGGTGGTCACCACCGTCGGCCCCTACGCCCGCTTCGGCTCAGAGCTGGTGGCGGCCTGCGCCCGCACCGGCACCCACTACGCCGACCTCACCGGCGAGCCCCAGTGGATCCGCCGCATGATCGACGCCCACCAGGCCACGGCTCAGGCCACCGGAGCCCGGATCGTCCACTGCTGCGGCTTCGACTCGATCCCCTCCGACCTCGGCGTGTGGGTCCTGCAGCAGGAGGTGCGCGCCCGCCACGGCGCCCCCTGCCACACCGTGAAGCTGCGCGTGGCCTCCATGCGGGGCGGGGTCAGCGGCGGCACGGCCGCCAGCGCCCTGGAGGTGGCGCGCGAGGCCCGGCAGGACCGCGAGGTCCGCCGGGTGCTCACCGCCCCCTACAGCCTCAACCCGCCCGAGCACGCGGCCGGCCCCGACCGCCGCGAGCCGCTGGGCCCGGCCCACGACCCCGACTTCGGCTGGACCGCGCCCTTCGTCATGGGGGGCGTCAACACCAAGATCGTGCGGCGCACCAACGCCCTGCTCGACTTCCCCTACGGGCGCGACTTCCGCTACGACGAGGCGGTCCTCACCGGCCGGGGCCTGCGCGGCCGGCTCAAGGCGACGGGCCTCGCGGTCGGGATCGGCGGCTTCCTCGCCGCCTGCGCCCTCCCGCCCACCCGCGCGCTCCTGGAGCGGTTCGTCCTCCCCGCCCCTGGCGAGGGCCCCGGCCCCGAGCAGCGCGAGCAGGGCTCCTTCCGCCTCGAGCTCCTGGGCCGCGGCCAGTCGGGCGCCGGCCCCTTCGAGCAGCGCCTGACCGTGCGCGGCCGCCGCGACCCCGGCTACGGCGCCACCGCCCGCATGCTCGCCGCCGCCGGGCTGTGCCTGGCCAAGGACGACCTCGAGGTGGGCGGCGGCAGCTGGACCCCGGCCTCCGCCCTGGCGGCGCCGCTACGAGAGCGCCTGCGCGCGGCAGAGGTCACCTTCGAGCCCGCGTAGGCTCAGGCTCACACCGGCCTCTTTGGGGCAGCTCGTCGCGGCGCGCCAAGTAGCGGCTAGCAGTTAGCCATTAGCTGTTGGAGCTGTCGCTCCTCGAGAGCTCCTCGCCAGCGGCCTGGCAAGGCGCGTCCCACCAGGGACGCGACGGCCAGCGCCCCTCAGCCCACGCCCTGCTCGTCCGCCTCCTCGTCGGGGTGCGGCGGGAGCGGCTGCTTCCCCTCCGCGACCCGCAGCGCCTCGGCGGCGGTGCGCGGAACCCGCGGGTCGTCGCGGTACTCCCGCACCCGCGGGACGGTCACCGCCCGGGCCTCCGCCAGGAGGTCCTCCACCGCGGGCCCCGCCAGCGCCTCGCACACCGCATACACCCCGCTCGGCCCCTCCTCGAGCGGGTTGTGCGCCGCCAGCAGCGCCCGGATCTCGTCCACCAGCGCCGCGTCGGGCGGCGGCACCAGCAGCATGGCCACCGCCGAGTGCTCCACCCGCAGCCGCGCCGCCTCGGGCAGCGGGACGCCGCCCCGCCGCCGCCGCGCGTCGGCGAGCAGCACCCGCTCCTCGATCTTGATGTGGCGCAGCAGCCCCTCCCGGAACGCGCCGTAGGCGACGAGGTCGAGCGGGTCCGAGGCCATCGCCCGGTCCAGCAAGGCCTCGAGCCGCCGGTGATCGTCGAGCAGGTAGCGCGCCAGCGGGCCCGGCTCCGTCGTGGGGTGATCCACCAGCACCTCCTCGTGGCTGGGACGCCATTCTAGTGAGCATGCCTTACAAGCGGCGCCGGAGGCGCCGCTCCCGGCCCGCCGGGGAGCCCACGGGGTCAGGCCCGCCCGCTACACTCCGGCCCGGGAGGGGCTCCATGAGCGCCAAGCGGCAGCAGAAGCAGGCGAAGCGCCGGCAACGGCAGCGCAAGCGCGAGGCGCGCGCCCGCGCCAGAGGGCAGGCGGAGCAGCGAGCGCTCGACGCGCTCCCGCCGGACGACGACGACCCCTTCGGCGACGGCCCCTTCGGCGACGACCCCTTCGGCGCCCTCACCGACGAAGCGGAGGCGATCGAGGAGGCGCGCCCGCGCCTGCAGGAGGATCCGGACGACGCCGACGCCTGGCTGACCCTCGCCCGCGCCACGCCGGCCAGCGCGGCGGAGCACCTCGCCCTGTTGCAGCAGGCCTTCGGCGCGGCGGATCGCAGCCTGCGTGCCACCGAGGGCGAGGACGTGTTCGAGCGCCTGGGGGGTCGCTTCTGGGCGGCGCGGGAGACGCGGCCCTACGTTCTCGCCCGGCTGGAGCTGGCGCACCAGCTCCTCCTGAGCGGTGCGGTGGAGCCCGCCTGCGAGCACCTCCAGGCGCTCGTCGCCTTGTGCCCAGACGACGACGTCCTGGCGCGCCCCTGGCTCGCCGCCGCCGCGATCGAGGCCGACCGGCTCGACCTCGCCGAGCGGGTGTGCGCCGACTACGCCGAGGACTTCCTGTCCTGGCTCCCCTGGACGCAGGCCCTGCTGGCCTTCGCCCGCGGCGGGGCCGAGGATCCGCAGGCCCGCGCTCACCTGCAGGCCGCCTGCCGCAAGAACCCGCACGTCGTCGACTACCTCACCGGGCGCAAGCCGACGCCCCGCGTGGAGCCCGCGGCCATGGCGGTGGGGAGTCCGGAAGAGGCGGTGACCTACGTCCTGGCGGCGCGCCGCGCCTGGGCCAGCCGGGCGGGCGCCCTCGCCTGGCTGCACGCCGAGCGGCAGGTGACCGGCGCCCGCGTGCCGCGGGCGGCGCTCCCGACCCGCCTGCGCGGCCGCCTGCTCGCGCTGCGCCACACGAGCGACGTGTGGCGGGTGGCCTACCGGCAGCTCGAGCTGTTCGTCGAGGAGGAGGGCTGTCGTCCCTGGGTCGCGGTGGTGCAGGAGGCCGCCAGCGGCATGGTGCTGGCGTTCGACGTCTTCACCCACCGGCCCCAACCCCTCGACGTGTGGTCCCTGTGCACCCGGGCCATGCAGGACTCGCCCCCAGGCGTGCCGGGGCCGGCGCCCGGCCGCCCGGCCGCCGTCGAGCTCGACCTCGAGGCGCTGACCCTGCTCGCGGGCGCCTGCCGCGACCTGCGGGTCGAGGCCCGGCTGCGGGGCGAGGCGCCCGACCTCGAGGCCTGCCTGGCCGCCCTCGCCCGCCGGGCCCCGGACGGCGGCGTGGTCCCCCAGCTGTTCCCGGCCTGGACCCGCCGCCCGGGCGTCACCGAGGGGCACGTCCGCGGGGTGTGCGCGGCCGCCAGCGCCTACTTCACCGCCACGCCCTGGCACCGGATCTGGGGGACGGCCCTGGTCCTGTCGCCCGCCGACGAGGCAGCGCGCGCGCTGCTCGGAGCGGCGCGCCCCTGCGCGGTGGTCATGGGAGCGGACGCCGAGACGTTCGGGCTCGCCCTGTACGACGACCTGGCGGGAGCGCGCCGCGCCGCCTCCTGGAACGGACTGCACGACCTGCCGCCGGCGACCACGCTCACCTTCGACCCGCCCGAGCACCTCAACACGGAGGACCTCGAGCGGCTCCGCGCCCTCGGCTGCCCGCTCGCCGGCGCCGACGCCGCCCCGCTGGTGTTCCGCCTCGAGGGCGGCGACGACCAGCCCGTGGCCTGCACGCCCGCCCAGCTGACCCAGCTCGAGGCCGCCCTCCTGCTGGTGCCCGCGCTCCTCGACCAGCCGGTGAGCGAGCGCGCGAGCGTGCAGGTGTCGCCGACCTCAGGGGGCCCGCTCCGCCTGGAGGTGGAGCGTCTCCCCCTCCTGGAGGACGACCCGCCGGACCCCTACGCCCGCGACCCCCAGGCGGCGCGCCGGCAGGAGGAGATCACCCACCTGGTGGAGGGCTTCTTCGCCGCGCGCCCCTTCCCGGGCGCCACGCGCGCCTGCCAGGCGGCGGCGGCCGTCCTGTGCGGCCTCCCCGACTCCCCCGCCGCCTCGGGGCAGCCTCGCTCCTGGGCGGCCGGGATCGCTTACGCCTGCTTGCGCAACCAGGGCGCCCTGGGCCGAACGATCCTGGCGGCCGAGGTGGCGGAGGCGTTCGGCGTCAGCAAGGCCACCGCCAGCCAGAAGGCCCGGCAGGTCGACGAGGTCATGGACGCCATGGCCCGGATCCTCGGCGCCGACTGACCGCGCCAGGCGACCTCGCGCCAGCGGTCGGGGCGCTCAGAACTCGCGCGCGAAGGCGAGCATGAGGCCGCCGCCCTCGGGGTCCGCGGCGAGGGTGAAGCCCTCCAGCCAGCTGGCGTCGCCCCACTCGCGGGCGAAGCTCCAGGCGTGCAAGGCGAGCACCGTGAAGGTGCCGATCGCGCCGCCCAGGAGGACGTCGCTCAGGTGGTGCTTCTCGCCGTGCACGCGCTCGAGCGCGACGTAGGCGGCGCCGAAGTACGGGAGCGCGGCGGCGACCTCCCCCAGCACGCGGCCCACGGGGGCGGGGTCGAGCGCGTCCAGCCACTCGCGCAGCATGAGCGAGGAGAAGGTGGCGGCGGCGAAGGCGGTGGCCGCGTGGCCGCTGGGGCGAGAGCTACGGCTGCCGCTGCCGTTGGGGCGGGCGCGGCCGATCGCCGGCTTGAGGACCTCCACGATCAGGTTGCTGAGGCCCATGCCGGCGGCGAACACCGTCACCCGGTCCAGCCGGCGGCGCCACACGTCCCCCTCGCGCTCGGCGCGGCCGGGCAAGAAGGCGCTCGCCAGACCCAGGGTCACGGCGGTGTACAGCAGCGGGTAGTTGTTCTGGTCGTGGTCCGCCCCCAGCGCGTTCGCGTCGTGGAGCGGGCCCAGCGTGTCCTCGTCGTACGGGTGGAGCGCCAGCGAGCTGATCAGGAGCGCGTAGGGGACGACCGTGTCGAAGACCAGGCGCTCGCCGTCGCCCCGCCGGAGCGCGGCCAGGGGGAGCAGGGGCTCGAGCAGGTCCAGCCCGTTCACCAGGCGCAGCGGCCACACCCCGCCCCGCTTGTAGCTCGCAGAGCCGCGGAACGGGGCGAGCAGCCCCTGGTCCTCGGGGCGCAGCGCGGGGCGCCGCGCGCGGCGCTCCGCCCGCAGCGCCTCCGCCTCCGCCGCGCCGGGGAGGCGCAGGTCGAGGCCCGGCGCCTCGATCGCCGGGGCGGGCGCGACCGACTCCGTGTCCTCGGCGGTCGCCTCGGCGGTCGCCTCACGGCGGACGCCCGGAGTCGGCGTCACCGTCGCGTCGACCCCCCGCAGGCCCCCCGCCCCGGGCCGCGGGCCGACCAGCCCGCAGCCGCAGGCGGTCGCGATCCCCAGGAGCGCGAGCGCGCCGCGCGCCGTCATCGTCCTT
>JAWLGW010000467.1:0-5777 GCA_041690735.1 Planctomycetota bacterium | reverse complement strand
CTGGCGAGCCGCCTGGGCGCCTTCTACCTCGACACCGGCGCCATGTACCGGGCCTGCACCCTGCGGGCCCTGCGCCTGGGGGTCGACCTCGCCGACGAGGGCGCCCTGGCGGAGGTGGTCGAGCAGGCCGCGATCGCCCTCGAGCCCCGCGACGACGGCCCGGCGCGGGTGCGCCTCGACGGCGAGGACGTGAGCGAGGCCGTGCGCACCCGCGAGGTCACGGGCGCGATCCACCACCTGGCCGACGCCCCCGCGGTGCGCGAGCGCCTGGTCGCCCAGCAGCGGGCCCTGGCCGCGCGGCAGGACCGCGCGGTCGTCGCCGAGGGGCGCGACCTGGCCTCGGTGGTGTTCCCCCAGGCCGAGGTCAAGATCTACCTGGACGCCTCCCCCCGCGAGCGGGCCCGCCGTCGCCAGCAGGACCTGGCCGACGCCCCCGACCTCGACGCCCTGCAGGCCGAGATCGAGGAGCGCGACCGGCGGGACCGCCAGCGCCCCGTGGGCCCTCTGGTGCAGGTCCCGGAGGCGACCTACGTGGACACCACCGGGCTGTCGCCCGACCAGGTGCTGGAGCGGTTGGTGGAGGTGGTGGAGGAGAGGCGGCGGGAGCTGGGTTAGGAAGCCTCGCGCTCGGCGCGTGGTTCGCCCCCCGCCTGGAAGTCCTGGGCCGCCTCGCGGAGGTCTGGATCGTCGCTTCGCAGACCCCGCTCGACCAGGCGGCGCAGCGCAGCGTCGTCGATCAGGACCAGCAGCTCGAGCAGACGGCGGTAGACCCACTCGTCGTCGAGGTCGAGCACCTGCTCGGCGACCGCGCCGATCCGCTCCGCCAGCCATTGCCGCGGGATCTGCTGCAGCGCAGCGCGCGCCAGTTGAATCGGCCCCACGTGCTGCCCGCAGCAGGCCGTCTCGAGCAAGAAGGCCACGACGCGCTCTGCCCGCGCTGGCTCCAGCGTCGGGACCGACGCGAGGCTCCCGGCCAGCCCCGGCTCGATCGCATCCAGCGATCGCGTGAAAGAAGCCCGATGATCATCCGTGGCCCGCATAGCTTCAGCTTATCTTCTTTCCCGCATAGGCCCAGGGCAGACTCGAGAACAAGGTGACGAACTCGCTGAAGGCCATCGTTCGCGTGGGGTAAATCGTGTGGTGACCACGCGGGTGCCGTGAGCCCGGAACCGAGGCTGCGTCGTCGCGCACGACGGCGAGTCCCGCGGGCAGCGGAGCGCCGGCCAGGAGGCTGAAGTAGTGGCCCGTGAGCGGAGCCGCGTGGGGGTCCGCGAACGTGCTCGCTCCGCGGGGCAACGGTAGGCGCCCCGGCTCGACCAGGTCGTCCTCGGCGTCCAGGCCGAAGTCCTGCCGCGAACGGGGTGGACGCGGCCTCCGGCGGCTGAGGCTATCCGGGCCCAGCGACAGCGCGCGGCGCGCCGGGGGAAATCGGGTCAGGGCTTGCCGTTACGCGCTTTTGCGGTAGAACGGTCCGTTTCCCAGGCGCCCCGGGCGCGCTGTGTGGCCGAGCTCGGCCCGCCGCGCCCGGACCTCACGCGAACGAACCAGGACGCGCGACCGCCCCGCCTGGGGGGTCGGCTGCGCGTCCGCAGAGAAGAACTTTTTCATGCCGAACGAACTGGTCAAGAAGTACGACCTCTCCGCTGAAGAGCTCCAGCGGATGATGAACGAGGTCATCGACGCCGAGGGGCAGAAGCAGCTCGACGCGCTGTACGACGACGCCGTGCAGGACCTGCGCCCCGACAAGATCGTCAAGGGCAAGATCCTCAACATCATCGGCGAGGACGTGATCGTCGACGTGGGCTACAAGTCGGAGGGCGTGATCCCCCTCGACCACTGGCGCAACCGCGTGGTGGTCGACATCGGCGACGAGGTCGACGTGCTGCTGGAGGCGGTCGAGGACGAGAGCGGCCTGATCATGCTCTCCAAGAAGAAGGCCGACCGTCAGAAGGGGTGGGAGCGGGTCATCCAGGACCACCAGAAGGGCGACGCGGTCAAGGGCAAGGTCACCCGCAAGATCAAGGGCGGCCTGCTGATCGACATCGGCGTCCCCGTGTTCCTGCCCGCCTCGCAGATCGACATCCGCCGCGTCAACGACGTGGGCGAGTGGATCGGCCGCGACATCGAGTGCAAGATCATCAAGATCGACGAAGCCCGCATGAACATCGTGGTCTCGCGCCGCAAGCTCCTGGAGGAGGAGCGCGAGAGCAAGAAGAAGGACCTGCTCGAGAAGCTCGAGGAGGGCGCGACCGTCGAGGGCGTGGTCAAGAACCTGGCCGAGTTCGGGGCGTTCATCGACCTGGGCGGGATCGACGGCCTGTGCCACATCACCGACATGTCGTGGGGCCGGGTCACCCACCCCAGCGAGGTCGTCAAGATCAACGACTCGGTCAACGTCAAGGTCCTCAAGATCGACCCCAAGACCGAGCGGATCTCGCTCGGGATCAAGCAGCTCACCGACTCGCCCTGGAACAACATCCAGGCCAAGTACCCGGTGGGCGCGAAGTTCACCGGCACGGTGGTGAACATCCTCAGCTACGGCGCGTTCGTGAAGCTCGAGGAGGGCGTCGAGGGCCTGGTCCACGTGAGCGAGATGTCGTGGACCAAGCGGATCAACCATCCCAGCGAGATGGTGCAGATCGGGGACAAGGTCGAGGTGGTGATCCTCGACGTCAACCCCCAGAAGCAGGAGATCAGCCTCGGCATGAAGCAGATCGAGGTGAACCCCTGGAGCCTGGTGGAGGACAAGTACCCCCCCGGCAAGGAGGTCGCGGGCACCGTCCGCAACCTCACCAACTACGGCGCCTTCGTCGAGCTGGAGGAGGGGATCGACGGTCTCCTCCACGTGTCGGACCTCTCCTGGACCAAGAAGGTCGTCCACCCCTCCGAGCTGCTCGAGCGGGGTCAGGAGGTCAAGGCGGTGGTGATCGCCGTCGACCAGGAGAAGAAGCGGATCGCCCTCGGCATGAAGCAGCTCGAGGAGGACCCCTGGGAGCGCGACATTCCCCGCCGCTACTCGCCGGGTCAAATGGTCGAGGGTGACGTGACCAAGGTCACCAACTTCGGCGTGTTCGTCGAGCTCGAGGAGGGCCTCGAGGGTCTGCTCCATATCTCGGAGCTGGCCGACCACAAGGTCGAGAGCGCCCACCAGGTGGTGGAGCCCGGCGACCACGTGCACGTCAAGGTGATCAAGGTCGACACCGACGAGCGCAAGATCGGCCTGTCCCTCAAGCAGGCCCTCGAGGAGGGCGCCCCGCCCCCGGTCAAGGGCGCCAACCCCGCCAAGGCCGAGGCCGCGGCCAAGGCCGAGGCGGCCGCCAAGGCGGCCGCGGAGGCCGCGGAGGCCGGCGAGGCCGGCGAGGCCGAGGAGTAGGCTGGGCCCACGCCCACCTGTTCCCTGATCGATCGGGGGCGTCGCGCCAGCCGCACGGCGCCCCCTCCAAAACCCGCGCGCCGGGTCGCTGTTGCGGCCCGGCGCGTGCTCATTTTGGCGGTCAGCGTCCCCTGGCCCCGGTATCCTGGGGGCGCCGATAGGTCAGAGAGAGGCGTCCCCCCGACTGCGCCGGTGACTGCGCCGGTGACTGCGCCGGTGACCGCGCCGGTCGGGGCCGCCCTGCTGAGGGGTTTAGACCATGTGCGGCTTGATCGGCCTGGTGCTCCGCTTCGACGCCGCGGCCCGCGCTCCGCTCGCGCCGTTCGAGCGAGCGGCCCGCGACCTCGAGGGCTGGCTGCTCGGCGAGGGCGAGGCGGCCGACGCCGCCGCCGAGACGCTGCGGGCGGTGGCGGCCCGGCTGGCCCGCCCCAGCGTCGAGCTGGTGGGGTGGGGCGGGTTCCGGATCCTGCGCGAGGACGCGGCCGCTCGCGCGCAGGTGGCGGCCCTGGCGGAGCGGCTGGAGCGGGCCGCCGGCGAGGTGGACGCGCTGCTGGCGAACCCCGCCCGGGTGGGCTCCACGCAGCGGGCCGAGGCGCTGGCGGGCGCCGCCGGGGCCGCCCGCGACGTCGCCTGGCGCCTGGGGCACGACGCGCTCCCCAACCTCACCGCCGCGGCCAGCCTGGCCCCCCAGGGCGAGGAGCCCACCCTCAAGGGGTGGTTCGAGCTGTGGCGGATCAACCTGATCCTCAATCAGCTCGAGCGCCTCGAGGTGCGCGGGCGCGACTCGGGCGGGCTGGGCACGCTGGTCCACCTGCCGGGGGTCACGCTCGAGGCGCTGGAGGCGGCGCTGGCGGGCGAGGGCCTGGCCGACGAGCTGGAGCGCCGCCGGAAGCTGCCCGCCCTGTGCGACCGCGCGCTCCTGGTCGGCCGCGGGCCGGCAGGCGAGGGGGTCGCCCTGGCCTTCGTCCACAAGGTCGCCCGCGAGGTGGGCGAGCTGGGCGACAACGTGCGCGCCCTGCGCGACGGCCTGCGCCAGGACCGCCTGCTCCGCCTGCTGCTCGGCCGCGAGGACGCGCAGGTGCAGGTGCTGGCCCACACCCGGTGGGCCAGCAACGGGATCATCAACGAGCCCAACTGCCACCCGGTCGGCAACGACCTCGAGGGCCACGACGGCGGCCCCCTCGAGCGCCTGGTGCTGGGCGCCCTCAACGGCGACGTGGACAACTACCCCACCCTGGCCGGCGAGTGGGCGATCCCCGCCGCCTGCACCACCGACGCCAAGGTGATCCCGCTCGAGGTCGGCCGGCGCCTGGCGGCGGGGGACGCCCCCGCCGAGGCGGTGCGCGGGGCGGTGCGCCGGTTCACCGGCTCCACCGCGATCGGGGTGATCACCAGCGAGGAGCCCGAGGCGCTCCACTTCGCCCTGCGCGGCTCGGGGCAGGCGGTGTACGTGGGGCAGGTCCCGGGCGGCGGGTACATCTGCGCCTCGGAGCTGTACGGCGTGGTCGAGGTGGCGGACCGCTTCTACAAGCTCGACGGCGACGGCGGCGAGGTGGTGCGCCTGGCCCCCGACGCGGCGGCGCCCCTGTCGGGGATCTCGGGCGCCCGCTACGGCGGCGAGGCCGTGGCGCTGGGCCCCGAGGTCTGGAAGCCGGTGCCGATCGCCACCCGGGACATCGACCGGGGCGGGTTCACCCACTACTTCCTCAAGGAGATCGCCGAGTCGCCGCGGTCGGTGGAGCGCACCCTGCGCGGCAAGTTCGTGCTCGACGCGGGCGACGCCGCCCGGCTGCTCCTGGGCGAGGACGTGGTGCCGGCCGCAGTGCGCCAGGCGCTGGAGGAGCGCTCGCTGCGACGGGTGTTCGTGATCGGGCAGGGCACCGCCGCGGTGGCCGGCCTGGCGGCGGCGGACTTCATGGGCCGGGTGCTGCGGCCCGCCGGGGTCGAGGTGACCGGGCTGCCGGCCACCGACCTGTCGGGCTTCCACCTCGACCTCGTGGGGCCCGACACCCTGGTGGTCGCGGTCAGCCAGAGCGGCACCACCACCGACACCAACCGCACCGTCGACCTCGCCCGCGAGCGCGGCGCCCACGTGATCGGGATCGTCAACCGGCGCGGCTCGGACCTGACCGACAAGGCCCACGGGGTCCTGTACACCTCCGACGGCCGCGACGTGGAGATGAGCGTCGCCTCGACCAAGGCCTTCTACTGTCAGGTGGTCGCCGGTTACCTGCTGGCCCTCGAGCTCGGCACCGTCGCGGGCGCGCTCCCCGAGGCGCAGCTGTCGGAGCACCTCCACCGCCTGGCCGACCTCCCCCGCTGCCTGCGGGACGTCCTCGACGCCAGCCGCGAGCGGGTGCGGCAAGCCGCCGCCCTCGCCCTGCGCCGGCGCCACTGGACGGTG
>JAWLGW010000466.1:0-5793 GCA_041690735.1 Planctomycetota bacterium | reverse complement strand
CGTCGATCCCGGCGGCGCGGCGCGGCTCGACCACGGGGTCGCGCTCCGCCCCTACCTGGTCCTGATCGACCCCCAGGGGCAGGTGCTGGCGGCGGGCCCCGGGTGGCTGGTGATCCCCGAGGTGGAGCGCCTGCTGGGCGAGCGGCTGAAGCCGCCCCCGCCTCCCCCGGGTACCCCGCCCCGCGCGGGCTGAGCCGAGTCGACGGCCCGGAACGAGGCCGGCGGTGATGTCCTGACCGGCCTCGAGGCGTCGCGCTCGCGCTCGTGGTCGTGGTCGTGGTCGATCACGACCACGACCACGAGCGCGCGTGACCAAGCCAACCGCGGCGAAGACCGACGAGCGCGCTGGAGCCGGCGTCAGGACCCCCTTCCGGCGCTCCTCCGCTCCTCGCTCAGGTCTCCTCGCGCGCAGCCCCCGCCGGCGGCTCCTCGATCGACGGGACCACCGGACGCTCGATCGCGCCGGCCGAGGGGCGCAGGGCCAGGGCGCGGGTGGCGAGGTCGCGGATCCGGAAGCGCAGGTCCGGGATCCGCAGCACGAACAGCAGGGCCAGGAAGCGAGCCCCCGAGGAGAGGGCGAACAACAAGGCGTAGGCCGCCCGGTCGCCGCCGGCGCCGTCGAGGAGCGCGCCGCCCAGGAGCGAGCCCGCCACCAGCGCGACGGCGTGCATGAGGTTGTAGGCCGTCAGCACCGCCAGCCGCTCGCTGCGGGGGATCGTCTCGAAGAACAGCAGGAAGGTCGCCAGCTCGTAGGCGCCCCAGGCGACCCCGGCCAGGAGCTGCAGCGCCAGCAGGTAGGCGAAGTGGTCGGCGAAGGTCCACAGGATCGACGCGGGCACGATCCCCAGGGCGCCGCCCACCAGCAGCTGCCGCGCCCCGTTGCGCCGGGCCAGGCGCCCCAGGAGGGGCAGGGCCAGGATCCGGGCCGCGAAGGCAGCGCCGGTCAGGGCGGCGAACTGCCCGTACGAGAGGTCGAGCTGCCGCAGCATGTAGGGCGTGAAGTAGGGCGCCGACAGGAACACCGCGAACTGCATGGCGACCATGAGCCCCAGCAGGGGCGAGGCGGGCGAGCGGGCGATCGCGTGAAGCAGCCGGCGCGGCCCCAGCGGCTCGGGCCGAAAGGCCTCGGGCTCGCGCTGCCGCGCCAGGAAGACGGCCGAGGTCGTGCGGGCGCCGAAGGCGACCAGGAACAGCAGCGCGAAGCCGAGGAGCCCCCAGCCCTGCTCCGCCGAGGTCTGCAAGAAGACCCCGCCGGCCAGCAGGCTCACCAGCAGCGCCCCCTGGCACAGGCGGCTGCGGTGCGCGAAGTACGAGGCCCGCAGGCGCCGGGGCACCAGGGTCTCGATCCAAGCGTTCCAGGCCGGCCCGGTGGCCATGCCCGCGCCCCAGTACAGCGCCATGGCGAGGAGCAGCGCCCACCCCGGGAACGCGCCGCTGAGCGCCCCCACCACCAGGGGCAGGAAGGCGCACGCCTGCAGCGCGGCGCACAGCACCACCCACCGGCGCAGCGAGCCCACCAGGGCCACCCCTCGCAGGGAGCCCGTCTGGAGCAGCGCCCCCATGAGCATGGGCACCGTGGCGACCAGCCCCGCCCACACGTCCCCCAGCCCCAGGGCCAGCGCGAAGGCGGGCACGAACGCCTCGCCCAGCCCGGCCATGACGCTGAAGGACAGCCCGTCGGCCACCGAGGCGTCGAGGTCGCCCCGGATCGCGCCGCGAGGTCTGGCGAGGGTCGCTGAGCTGGCCGCCGTGGTCACCGGGCGAGCACGTTACCCAGGTCGATGCCGTTTGCGCGCATCGCGGCGAGACGGGCCGCCCCCCCGGGAGGCCTCCGGGCACGGGTACGGGAACGGGCACGAAGACTGGAGGGCGGACGTCGCCCCTCAGAAGTCGAACTGAGCGCCCACGATCACCTGCCCCAGGGCGCCCCGCCGGCGGGTGTCGCGCTGCACCAGGTAGCCCTTGCCGGGGAAGAAGATGCTCCCCCGGGCGAAGGCCTTGAAGTTGGCCAGGATCTGATACCCCACGTTGAGGTCGGCCTCGAAGCCGAGGTCGCGGGCCTGGGCGTTGTGCTCGAACACGTTGTCGCTCACGTCGTGGTCCGCGGTGTACCAGGCCCACAGGAACACGGCCTCGACGTCCAGGCCCTCCAGCGGCGCGGCCCGCAGCTTGATCGTGGTGTGGGCGGTCCCCGACAGGTCGGAGCCGGTGGCGTTGAACCCGCCAAAGTTGCCGTACACGATCCCCGACACCCCGTAGAAGGGGGTGATCGTGGGGAAGGCCTCGTCCGCAGAGGCCGTGCTGGGGCGATCGCCCGAGGCGAAGCCGAAGATCCCCTCCACGCTGACGAACGGCAGCTCGAGGTGCAGGCGGGTGTCGACGGCGTACCCGCGGACGATCACGTCCGGGGCCCCCGAGATCATGGTGCGGCCGTAGGCGAACACCCCGGTGGTCGCCAGCTCGGCGGCCCCCAGGCGGGTGCGGGCGCTGAGGCCGCCCCACAGCACGTGCCGCTCGGTGTCGGCGGCCGCGGGGCTGTCCTCGGTGTCGTCCACGTCGGCGACGAAGAACGCCTCCAGCGAGGCGGCCGAGAAGTAGCGGCTGGTGATCCCGGCCAGGAAGATCGTGCGGTCGTTGTAGTCGTTGTCGATCAGGCCGTCGCCGTCGAGGTCGGCCCGCGAGTTCTCGACCGCCTTGATCACGTCGGCGTACAGCTCGGTGCCCGTGCCCAGGAGCTCCACGCGCCCGGCGACCCCGGCGACGTCGTTCGACAGGATCAGCCCGTAAGGGTCGCTCTCCCGCGGGTACAGCCCCGCCCGCACCCGGAACGAGTAGCGGGTGGGGTGCCACTCCAGGTACAGGTTCTTGTTCTCGAAGATCCGCCCGTCGGTGCCCAGGCCGCCGCCCGAGGCCCCGTCGCCGAAGGTGATGTCGCCCACCTCGATCCCCATGTGGGCGCTCACCTCCTGGAAGGCCGTCACCCGCAGCTGGAGGCGCAGGCGCATGTCCAGGTAGGTCTGCGAGGCGTCGAAGTCGTCGTTCCCCGAGCTCTGCAGGGCCAGGCGGGTCGTGGGGTCGAGCTCGGTGGGCGCGGTGCCGTTGTGCAGGCTGAGGCCCCGCACCCGGAGCGAGCCGCCCGCCTCGTACGACAGGTCGGTCTCCTCCTGCGCGCGCGCGGCCCCGCCCAGCAGGACGAGCGCGACGAAGGACAGCAGCGCCCCGGCCCTCCTCATCGCTCCCCCCCGAGGTCCGCCACCGGCGCCCAGGCGGCGTCGATGAAGTGCTTGCGGTACAGGCGCTGCACGGTGCCGTCCCCGCGCACCTCCTCCACGTAGGCGTCGAGCCAGGTGAGGAACTCGAGGTCCCCCTTGCGGATGGCGATGGAGATCGGCTCCTCGGTCACCGGCGCCAGCAAGGCGCTGAACCGGCTGGCCTGCTGCGCGTGCAGCAGCCCCCACACCCGCACGTAGGGGGCGTCGTGGACCAGCGCGTTGACCTCCCCCCCGATCAGGGCCTGCGAGGCCTCCTCGATGGTGGGGAAGGGCACGACCCGCGCCCCGGGGAAGTTCTCCTCGGCCAGGCGCGCGGGCCGCGTGCCCTGGGCCACGCCGATCCGCACCCCCGGCTTGTCGGCCAGGTCGTAGTAGCTCTGCATGCTGTTGCGGCGCCGCTCCTCGTCGGTGCCGCGGCTGCCCTCGACGAAGCGCCGCTCCACCAGGGCAGCCTGGCTCACGGTCAGGTAGGGCGCCGAGAAGTTGACCTGCGCCGCCCGGTAGGCGGTGCGAGTGAGGCCGGCCAAAGCGACGTCGATCGTGCCGTCGTTGAGGCGGTCGGGCACCTCGGCCGAAGGCACCGGCCGCAGCACGATCGGGACCCCCAGGGTCTGGCCCAGGTGGATCGCCAGGTCGATGTCGAACCCGACGAAGGCGGGGCCTTCCCCCTGGTGCTGCGGGGCCACCGGCACGCCGAAGGGCGGATAGTGCGGGTTGATCCCCACCACCAGCGGTCCGCCCCGGCGCACCAGCCCCCAGTAGGGCGTCTCGGCGCCCGGGGCGACCCTGCCGCCGTCGATCGCGGTGGCCCCCACCGCGTGGATCTCGGCGTCCTCGACCCTGGGCGCCTCGATCGGCGCGGGGTCGGGCCGCACCACCAGCGCACAGCCCGCGAGGGACAGGGCGAGCAGCAAACCGAACAGCGACCTCACGGGTCTCCCCCCCACTGGGACCGGCGGCCCGACGAAGGCCAGGCCGCGCGAGGGCGCACGCGGGGGCGATCGGCGACGATCCGGCGCGTCGCCAGGACCGCTACAATCCCCGCCCCATGGAGCGCGCTGTGCCCTCTCTCCCCCCTGGAGCGCTCACCGTAAAGATCCCGGCGACGCGGAGCAACCCTGCCCGGGCCGCGCGAGGCGTGCGGTGAGCGCCGCCGCCGAGCTCGACCCCGACCCGCGGGGCTGCGCGTCGTGGCCGGTGTACCTGCTGCTCGGCGCGGTGTCGTACGTCGCCTGCGTGCTGCCGGCTCCGGTGGTGTACGGCCTGGCGCGCCTGCCGGCGGCGCTGCTGTTCGGGGTCACCCTGTGGCGCGAGCCGCGCCAGGCCCGCCGCGGCCGCGGCGCCCTGCGCAACATGCGCCTCGCCTTCGGCGAGGGGCTCGACGCCGCCGGACGCCGCCGGCTCGCCTGGCGCTACGCGCTGCACGTCGCCTTCCTGGTCGTGGAGGTGCTGCGCCTCCCGCTGCTGACGCCGCGCCGCGTGCGGCGCCGGATCGACGCCCGCGAGCTGGAGCCGGTGCTCGCCCGTCTGCGCGCCGGCCGGGGCGTGATCTGCGCCACGGGCCACCTCGGCAACTGGGAGGTCCTGGGCGTGGCGGCCGCCGCCCTCACCGATCCGGTGGTCTCGCTGGTGCGGCCCTGCCCCGAGCCCGGCCTGCAGCGGTGGCTGGTGAGCCGCCGCTCCCACACGGGGCAGCAGATCCTCAGCAAGTTCGGCGGCCTGTGGCCGCTGCGCAAGGTGCTGCAGCGGGGCGGCGCGGTGGGGGTCAACATGGACGAGAACGTCCGCCGCGGCGGCGTGTTCGTGCCGTTCTGCGGCGTCCCCGCCGCCACCAACCCCACCGCCTTCCACCTCCAGCGGGTGACCGGGGCGCCGATCGCCGTCATGACCTGCGAACGGACCGGCGTGGAGCGGTTCGCGGTGCGCGTGTGGGACGTGATCGAGCGGCCGGAGGGCCTCCCGCCCGAGGAGGCGCTGCCGCAGGTCACGGCCGCCGTCGCGCGCGGGTTCGAGCGCGCCCTCGCCGAGGCGCCCGAGCAGTGGCTGTGGGCCCTGCGCCGGTGGGAGACCCGCCCCGAGGGCGAGGCGCTGGGGCCCGACGGGCTGCCCCGCCGGGTGGGCCCGCCGATCGCCGCCCGCCGCGCGCGGGCCTGAGGCGTCACCAGCCCGACGCGGGCCTCGGCTCGGTCAGCTCCAGCGGGAAGGGTCGCTCACTCCGCTCGACCCTGCCGTGCTCGTCGATCCTGAGGTGCACCGGCGAGCGACCCGGCGGCATGGGGTCCGCGGCGATCGCGAACGTCTGGCCGTCGAGGGCGCAGGCGGTGCGCAGCACGTAGCCCCCCTCCACCCCGTCGGCCCAGGGGGCCGCCGGGTCGAGGTCCGCGAGGGTGGGCGCGTAGCGGCCGCGCTCGGCCTTGCGGCGCTGCTGCTGCGCGACGATCGCGCGCAGCCGCGCCTCCGCGTCCTCGGTGGCGTGGCGGCGGCTCGCCCCTGACGGCGGCAGCGCCGCGACCGCGGCGGC
>JAWLGW010000465.1:0-5812 GCA_041690735.1 Planctomycetota bacterium | reverse complement strand
GAGCGTCCGCGATCATGCCGTCGACCTTGCGCCGGCCGCCCTCGCTGAGCGCCTGCCCCTCCTCGCCGGCCAGGGTCTCCTCGACCTTGGCGATGTAGCGCTCGATCGAGTCGTACTGCCGGCGGTCGAGCAGGTCGGTGACCCGATCCACGCCGACCTGCCGCTCGAGCTGCTTGAGGAGCCGCTCCTCGTCGCTCTTCCGGACCGCCTCGTCGAGCCGCGCCTGCAGGGTCTCCAGCCGGGCGGTCATCTCGGCCCGCGGCCCCTCATCGAGCCCCGGCAGCTCCTGCTTGGCCCGCTCCAGGTTGCGCTGCGCCTCGTCGTAACGCAGCTGCTTGATGTTGTCCTCGGCGAAGCGGAGGTAGCGGTCGATCTTCTTGGGGTCCTGCGCCCAGGCGGGGCCCCCGCAGACGAGCAACAGGACGAGCGAGAGGAGGAGGCGGCGAGCGTTCGTCATGGTGTCCTCGACGCCCGACGAAGCTCCCGTCGGGCGCGGCTGGACCCTACACGTCGTCCCTCTGGAAAGCCAGGGCTCCAAGAGTGTGCTCGAAGGGCGCCCAAGGATGAGCGCCTGCCGCGCACATCGCCCCCTTCACCGACCCGCGGTCACTGACCCCGGGTCAGCGACGCAATCTCAGCCCACGCCGAACCGGCGGCGGGACCCTACCCTGGGTTGGGTCCCCGGCCTGCCGTTCGCGAGAGCACCTCGGGGTTCACGCAGGTGCGGGGCCGCTGGCCGCGCAGCACGTCGAGGACGTTCTCGATGGCGATCCGCGCCATGGCGAGCCGCGTCTCGCGGGTGGCGCTGCCGACGTGAGGGACCAGCACCACGTCCTCCCGCGCCAGCAGGCCCGGGTGCACGTGGGGCTCCTCCTCGAACACGTCGAGGGCCGCGCCGGCGAGCTCCCCCGCCTCGAGGGCGGCGACGAGCGCCGCCTCGTCGAGCACGGGGCCGCGGCTGGTGTTGATCACGAAGGCCGTGGGCTTCATGGCCCTGAAGGCGGCCGCGCCCAGGAGGTGGTGGGTGTCGGAGGACAGGGGCACGTGCACGGTGACGAAGTCGCTGCGCCTCAGCACCTCGTCGAGCGTGACCTGCTCGGCGCTCACCCCGACAGGCGCCGCCCGCGGCGTGCGGTTCGCGTACAGGATCGTCATCCCGAAGGCCGCCGCCCGGCGGGCGACCGCGGCGCCGATCCGGCCCAGGCCCACGATCCCCAGGGTCTTGCCGTGCACGTCGCTGCCCAGGAGCAGGGTGGGGCTCCAGTCCTTCCACCTGCCCGCCCGCAGGAAGCGCTCCGCCTCTCCCAGCCGACGCGCCACCGCCAGCAAGAGCGCCAGGGTCAGGTCGGCGGTCGTCTCCGTCAGGACCCCGGGGGTGTTGGTGACCGGGATCCCCAGGCGTGTGGCCGCGACCACGTCCACGTTGTTGAAGCCGACCGCGTAGTTTGCCACCACGCGCAGCCCAGGGTTCGCCTCCAGCACCTCGCCGTCGACCCAGTCCACCAGCTGGCTGAGGAGGCAGTCGCACCGGCGGACCCCCGCCAGCAGCTCATCGCGGCTCACCGGCCGGTCGAAGGGGTTCACCCGCAGGTCGCTCACCTCGGGCGCCTCCCGCAGCAGCGTCATCGCCTCCTCGGGCAGCGCCCGTGTGACGAACACCCGACCCATACCGCGCCCCTCCCTCGTTGCTCGTGCCCGTGCCCGTGCCCGTGCCCGAAGCCGCTGCGACCACCTTGCCGCACGCGCCCCCCCAGCGCGAGACCGGTCGCGCCGCCCCAGGCGGCGCGCTACCCTGCGCGCAAAGGAGGACGACATGGAGCGCTGGGCCTTGTGCGTCGGCTGCCTGCTCCTGTTCGCCGCCTCCCTGGCGGCGGGCTGGTTCCTGGGCAAGCGAGGCAAGAAGGTCGCCTCGATCACCATCGCCTCCTGCCTGGGTTTCCTGCTGGTGCGCGCCCTGTTCCGCTTCACCCCCGCGCTCGAGTTCGCGCTCCTCCCCTTCGAGACCTACGCCATCTGGCGCCCCTGGTGGGCGATCCCCTTCGGGCTGATCACCCTCGGCGCCGGCGCGCCCCACATGAGCACCGAGCTCGCCAAGAAGGGGCTGCTGGTGTTCGGCGTGGGCCTGTGGCTGGTGTCGGCGCAGCGGCTGGTGATCACCGCCCTGTTCGACCCCAGCGAGCTCACCGGCGTCGTGCGCCGCGACGGCGTGTGTCAGCAGACCACGGGCTACACCTGCGGCGCCGCCGCGGCGGCCACGCTGCTCGCCCACTACGGGATCGCCGCCGACGAGCGCGAGATGGCCGAGCGCTGCTGGACCAACGCCCTCACCGGCACGGACCAGCTGTGCGTCGCCCGCGGCCTGCGGCAGAAGATCGCGGGCACCGGCCGCCGGGTGGCCATCGCCACCACCACCTACGACGAGCTGGTGACGCGCGGGGAGCCGGCCATGGTCACGATCCGGTGGAGCTTCCTGATCGACCACTGGGTGGTGGTCCTGGAGGCGAACCCCGAGCGGGCGATCGTGGGCGACCCCCTGCACGGGCTGCAGAAGTACACCCGCGCCCAGTTCCTGGAGAAGTACCGCGGCGTGACGGTGACGCTGGAGCGGTAGCCCTACTCGGGGTTCTCGTAGAACACGTAGCTCGTGCTGTAGTCGCTGAACTCGAAGTAGACCTTCTTCTCCCCCTCGTCGACCTGGTAGTCCTGGTCCGCGTCGAGGACGCCGTAGCCGAAGCGATACGGGCGGTCCGTCGCCCGATCGGTGCCGGTGGCGGTGGTCAGCTTGTCGATCTTGATGAACCGCTTGACCAGCTTGTCGCCGGCGTAGATGTCGAGGACACCGTTGGTGCCGGTCCAGTTCTGGACGGCGCGGCTCCAGCGGTTCTGGGTCTCCTGGGTGCAGGCGGACAGGGCCAGGCCGCCCGCGAGCAGGGCGGCGGCGGCGAGCAGGACAGGGTTTCGCATGGGTCACCTCCCGAGCGGCCCATGGTAGGCGGGCGCTACACCTCCGCCAGGCCCCGCTCCCGCAGCAGCGCCACCACCCGCTCGCGCGCCTCGGGCCGCGGGGTGGGGATCGCGCGCCGGCGGCGAGGCCGCCCCTCGCCCCGCAGGTGCAGCTGCACGTAGTCGGCGGCCGGCAGGCTGTAGCCCGCGAGGTCCTCCAGGCGCACCACCTCCGCCGCGCCCCGGCCCTTGTGCAGGACGATCCGGTCCTCGTGGAGCTCGGCCCAGCCGCGCCGGGGGCGAGCGTGGCGCAGCGCCACGACGCTGCCGCCCAGCCCCAGGCCCAGCAGCGCGAGGAACACCGCGACCTGCCCCGGGCCGGCGAAGCCGGGGGCCCAGGCGGCGACCTGCTGCAGGACCCCCACCGCCGCCAGGAGGCCCAGGAAGCTGGCGAGGTACAGGAGGCCGATCAGGGGCGCTCCCCAGAAGGGGTCACCCGTCGCCACCTCGGGCCGCGGCTCCGCCGGGCGGTCGGGGTCAGGCACTGGAGAGGGCGAAGTCGGTGGAGGCGAAGGGGCGGGACAGGTTGTCCGGCCCCTGCGCCGTCACGTGCACGTCGTCCTCCACCCGGATCCCGCCGCAGGGCAAGAGCGCCTCGACCCGCGCCCAGTCGACGTCGGCGGCGTGGGGCCCCTCGCGCAGCGGCTCGAGGAGCAGGGGGATGAAGTACAGCCCGGGCTCGATCGTGACCACCTGCCCCGCCTCCAGGGTGCGGGTGGTGCGCAGCCAGGGGTAGCGCTCGGGCGGCGGAGCCTGGGCGCCGGTCACGTCCTGCTGCTTGCCGCCCACGTCGTGGACCTGCAGGCCCAGGTGGTGCCCCAGCCCGTGCGGGAAGAACGGGCGCGGCAGCTCACGCGCGCAGGCGTCGTCGACCGACGTGCGCAGCACCCCCAGCTCGACCAGGATCTCGGCGACGCCGCGGAAGGCGCGCTCGTGGAGGTCGACGAACGGGAGCCCGGGCCGCACCGCCGCGACCAGCGCCTCCTGCAGGTCGGTCAGCCGCGCCAGGGCCTCGCGGAACAGGGGGGGGGCCGCGTCGCCCGCGTAGGTGCGGGTGACGTCGCTGCAGTAGCCGAGGAAGGTGGCCCCCGCGTCGATCAAGAACACCTGCCCCGGGCGCGGCGGCGCGCGCCGCTTGCTCGAGGAGTGCAGGATGGCCGCCGCCTCGTCCCAGGCCACGATCGTCTCGTAGGGCAGCTCGCGCTCGAGGTGCTCGGCGCCCGCGAGGTAGGCGAGGTGCACCTCGAGCTCGCTCGCCCGCGCGGCGGCCGCCGCCCGCGCCGCGGCGTGACCGCGCCCCGCCAGCCGCGCCGCCTCGCGCAGGCAGGCCACCTCGAAGGGCGTCTTGGTCGCCCGATACCAGTCGAGGGCGGCGACGAGCGGCTGAGGCTGCACCGCCTCCTTGGGCAGCCCCAGGGACTCGGCCAGGGCAGGCTCGCTGCCCACGTAGGCCAAGCCCCGGGCGCTCCCCACCGCCTCCCGGGCCGCCTCGGGGCTGTCGACCTCGGTCACCTCCAGCGCCTCCTCGAGGTCGAGCGGCGCCGGGGCCGGCGGCTCGTGCCAGAAGTCGCGAGGCGCGACGCGCACCAGGCGAGGCCGCCCCTCGCCCCGCACCACCACCAGGTGGTGAGGGCCGGCCAGCGGCGCGAAGCGGGCGAAGTGCGGCACCGGCCGGAAGGGGACCGCCTGGTCGTCGGCGTGGTACAGCGCCGGCGCCCCGGCGTGCAGCACGACCCCCTCGAAGCGCCCCTCGCAGCGGGCGAGGGCCTCGCGGGCCCAGACCGTGACCTGCGCGACGTGCTCGGAGAACAGGGCGCTCGGCTCCTCCATGGCTCCTCCTCCGCTCACACTACCGCGGCGATCGCGAGGGCGGCGCGACCCGCACCCGGCGGCTGCGCGCCGTCAGGTCGCCCCGGTGGGTGGTGACGGCCAGCCCCTCGCGGCGCGCCTCGCGCAGGACCTCGCCTACCGCCCCCGGCAGGCCGCGCTGCACCTCGACCAGCGTCAGGTCGAGCGGCTCGAACGAGGCGACGTCGACGCTCAGTCGAACGCCGCCGGGCGGCAGCGAGGCCAACCAGACGAGGCCCCGCGTGCGAAGGGGGCGGCCTTCGATGGCGACGCCGCTCGCGAGGGGGGGCAGCTGCAGGTAGGCCTGCTCCACGCCGTGAGGAGCGACCAGCCTGCCCGTGACGCGCCAGCCGTGCGGCCCTCGCCGCTCGGTGACGACATCTAGGAGCTCGAGCCCCTCCCTGTCGCGTTCGGCCGCCTCGGCCGGCGCCACGAACGCCAGCCGCGACAGCCACCGCGCCGCCCGTCGCGGCTCGTGGCCGAAGGCGGCGGGCGCCGCGGCGAGGAAGGGCGGCCGCCCCGGCGCGAAGGGGAGGGCCCACCACTCGGCCCCGCCTCCCTCCTCCTCGTGGAACACCAGCGCCGTCCGCAGCGGCCGGTCGGGCGCGAAGTCGGGTGCGCGGATGGCGGCCACGCCCGCCACCACGGTCAGGCCGGCCACCAGCAGCCCCAGCGGCGCGCGCCGTCCCTGCAGGCCCGGCTCCGCCAGCGCAGGCAGCAGCGGCCCGCCCGCCAGCAGCGCCAGCAGCAGGGGCGTCGGCGCCAGCATCTGCGCCGAGGGCAGCCCCAGCGCGTCGAGCATGAGCAGGCTGGTCTCGAGCAGGAGCGTCCCCGCCAGAGCAAGCGGTGCCAGCGCGGCCAGGGCGCGTGCCGCCCCAGGGCGGCCCGCCGCGAGGGCCCAGGCCACCGCGCCGGACCCGGCGGCGACGAGGACGGGCGCCACCAGGACGTAGCTCAGGCC
>JAWLGW010000464.1:0-5836 GCA_041690735.1 Planctomycetota bacterium | reverse complement strand
CGTCCTGGGGCTGGTCCCTGCCAAGTCGGCGTTCCTGGTCCTCCTCGAGGACGAGGTCCTGCGGGTGCGCGCCAACCGCGGACCCCAGGCGGTCGCCGTGGGGACGGCCCTCGACGAGACCGGCGAGCAGGAGGCCCTGCGGGTGTCCCGGCAGGTGTGCCGGGAGGCGATCGCCAAGCGTCACCCGGTCCTGACCCAGGATGCCGTGAGCGACGCCGAGCTGGGCAGCTACAACACGATCCTCAGCCTGCAGCTGAAGTCGATCCTGTGCGTCCCGTTCGCCTCCCAGGACGAGGTGCTCGGGGTGGTGTACCTCGACGAGCCCACCTGCGACCCCTTCGCCGACGACGGCGAGGTGGTCGAGCTGGTGGGGGCGTTCGGCGACCTCGCCGGGATCGCCATCGCCAACGCGCGCCTGCTGGCCGAGGTGGCGGCCCGAGAGCGCCTGGAGGAGGAGCTGCGGATCGCGGCGCAGATCCAGCGCAGCTTGCTGCCGAGCCGCCCCCCGCAGGTGGCCGGCCTCGAGCTGGCGGGGCAGACCCGCGCCGCCCGCGCGGTGGGCGGCGACATCTACGACTTCTTCTCCCGGGAGACCCCGGCGCCCGACGTCCTGGTGTCGATCGGCGACGTCGCCGGCAAGGGCGTGGGCGCGGGGCTCGTCATGGCGAGCGTGCGGGCCCTGCTGCACGCCTACGCCGAGGTGTACACCCGCACCGACGAGCTCCTGTGCCACCTCAACGCGGTCCTCTCGCAGGACCTCGACCCCGGAATCTTCGTCTCCTTCCTGCTCATGCGCTTCAGCGAGGAGACGGGCCACCTCCACTACACCGGTGCGGGGCACGAGCATCTCGTCGTCTATCGCCCGAGCACCGGACAGCTCCAGTACCTGCGCGCCGGGGGAGTGGTGCTGGGGCTGACGCCCGACCTGCGCGGTCGGGTGGAGGAGCGCCACCTCGACCTCCGGCCCGGTGACGTGGTGTGCCTCTACACCGACGGCGCCACCGAGGCGACCGACCCCAGCGGCGAGGAGTTCGGCCTGGAGCGGGTGGGCGCCGCCCTGCGGGCCGGCCCCTCCGACCCGGCCGCGGTGGTCGACCGCGTCATGCAGGCCGTGCTGGAGTTCGCGGGGGCGGGCCGCGAGCAGCACGACGACCTGACGGTGGTGGCGCTGCGGCGGACGGGGGGAGCTGCGTAGGGCAGCGATGCCCTGCGAGAGAAGAAGGAAGAACACGGAATATCAACAGCAAACAGAGAACAGAGAATAGAAACGTTCCCTGTTGCTGTTGTTATTTCCTGTTGATACTCCGTGTTCGATCTCTTCGCGAGGAGCGCTCTCCCCTGTCAGTCTCTCGCCGCCGCCAGGTTGGGGTCGTCCTTGCCGCCGGCGCGGCCGAGCTTCTCCTCCTTGCGGTCGGTCACCACCACGGTCACGCGCTC
Source organism: Planctomycetota bacterium (assembly GCA_041690735.1). Lineage (GTDB taxonomy): Bacteria > Planctomycetota > J058 > J058 > J058 > JAWLGW01. Next base: position 4,399 of record JAWLGW010000464.1, on the reverse strand, counting down.
GGCGGCCCCGGGCTCGAGGTAGACGAGGTGCTCGCCCGCCACGTACTCGATCGAGGTGCCGTGCTTGCGGAACTTCATGGCGACCCGGTAGCGGCCCGGGGGCAGGTCCCTGAAGGTGTGCCCCGCCTCGGGGTCGGCGCTGGTGTCGACCACGCGCTCCGCGCCGTCCGAGAGGGAGACCAGGCTGCCGACGGCGCGGACGCTGTCCTGGAGCTGCTCGGACCACACCACCACCGTGAGCGAGGCCCGCCCGCTGTCGGCGCTGGGGGCGTCCTCGAGGGGCGGACCGCTGGCGCCGCAGCCCAGCAGGAGCGGCAGCGACAGGAGGAGGGCCATGACCCCCAGAGGCATGACCCCCAGAGGCATGAGCCCCAGACGCGTCGTCACCGGCAGGGTTCGCTTCACCTGGCGCTCCGTCGCAAGCGGCGCTCCGCTCCTAACCGCTTGTCCTGCCGGGCGAGCCCGACTGTGTGTCAAATAATTTGAGACCGCCCCCCTCACGAGGCGGGCTGCTTCTGGGCCGCCTTGGCGTCCTGTGCCTTGTACACCTTCAGCTTGTTGTAGAGCGTGGCCGCGGTAATGCCAAGGATCCGAGCCGCGCGGGCCTTGTTTCCGCCGGTGAACCGCAGGACCTCCTCGATGTGTCGCCGCTCGACCTGCGCCAGGCTGGGCGGCCGCTCCCCCAGACCCGCCTGCAGGGCCGTGATCCCGCCGGCCGGCGTCAGGTTGAGCTCGCCGCCCTCGCGCACGTCGGCCGGGATGTCGTCGGGGCTGAGCATGGGCCCCTCGGCCAGGATCGACATGCGCTCCACCGCGTTGCGCAGCTCGCGGACGTTCCCCGGCCAGGGGTAGCGCGCCAGGATCTTGAGGGTGTCGGGACCGAACCGCAGGTGCGGGTTCATCTCCTTGAGGAAGTGCTTGGCGAGGATCTCCACGTCGCCGTAGCGCTCCCGCAGCTCTGGCAGCTCGATCGCGAGCACGTTGAGCCGATAGAACAGGTCCTCGCGGAAGTTGCCCTGCTCCATCTCCTGCTTGAGGTTGCGGTTGGTGGCCGCGATCAGGCGGACGTCCGCGGTCAGGCTGACGTCGCCGCCCACCCGCCGGTACTCTCCGGTCTCGATCACGCGCAGCAGGTTGGCCTGGAACTCGACGCTGGTCTCGCCGATCTCGTCAAGGAACAGCGTGCCGCCGTGGGCCAGCTCGAACAGGCCCCGCCGGCGCTTCTGGGCGCTGGTGAACGCCCCCGCCTCGTGGCCGAACAGCTCGCTCTCGAGGAGCGAGGCCGACACGCTGGCGCAGTTGACCGCCACGAAGGGGCGGCCTGCCCGCAGCGACAGGCGGTGGATCTCGCGGGCGACCATCTCCTTGCCGGTGCCGCTCTTGCCCAGGATCAGCACGGTGCTCTCGGTGGGGCCCGCCTTGCCCACCAGCTTCCAGGCCTGCTTCCAGGTGGTGGACTCGCCCAGCACCAGGGACTGCTCGGGCGTCGCCGGGGCTCGTCGAGAGGCCGCGACCTCGCGCCGGAGCAGCACGTTCTCGCGCCGGAGCTGGGCCCGCTCGGCGGCGTTCTTGATCAGGGCCGCCAGCTCGGCCACCTTCACCGGCTTGGTCAGGTAGTGGTACGCTCCGGCCTTGATCGCCTCGATCGCGGTCTCGATCGTGCCGTGGCCGGTGAGCATGATGACCTCGGTGGTGTCGGGGTCGCGCTCCTTGACCTTGCGCAACACCTCCAGCCCGTCGAGGTCGGGCATGCGCACGTCGCACACCGCCACCGCGAAGCCGCGCCGATCCAGCCGCTCCAGCCCCTCGCGCCCGGTGGCCGCCGTCTCGACCTCCAGGCCACGCCGCGCCAACTCCCGGCTGAGGAGCTTGCGGATCCCAGGGTCGTCGTCGATCAGCAAGACGCTCATGGTCTCCTTCGCGCGCCCACCGCCTCCCAGACCGTCTCGCGGACGGACGAACGGGCGCGCTCGGCACGGCCACCATACCCCGTCGGACCCCGCCGTTGAACCGCCGATGGGCACCCCCGGGGGACGCTCGGCGGCGGAAATGGCTTCGACTGCACTCCGGACCAGGCGGCTCAACCGCTGCCGAGGCAGCGGGTTGACGACTCGGCGAGCGGCTCGCGGCGGTCGGTCGGCGGGCGCTCAGTCGCTGGCCCGGGGGACCCAACCGGCCGCCTGCGTCGTCGCGGGAGCCGATCCCGCGTCGCCTCGCCGCTCCGCCGGGCCCCTTCGCGCGGGCGTGGCGTCAGGCGGCGACGGGGGTCGCCGAGAGGAGCTCGGCGATGACCTCGTCCGCGACGATCGCCTCGGCCTCGGCGTGGTAGCTGAGCATGATCCGGTGGCGCAGGACCGGGGGCGCCACGGTCCGCACGTCCTCCGCGCTGACCCGGGACCGGCCGTGCAGCATGGCGCGCGACTTGGCGCCCAGGATCAGGTACTGGGTCGCGCGGGGGCCGCCGCCCCAGCTGAGCCACTCGCGCACGAAGGCCGGGGACACCCCGCTCGAGGTGCGGGTGCGGCGGGTGAGCTCCAGGGCGTACCGGATCAGGTCGTCGGAGATCGGCACCCGCCGGGCGAGCTCGTGCAGGCGCAGGATCTCCTTGAGCGAGAACAGCGGCTTCATCTCGGCCTGATAGGCCGAGGTGGTCAGCCGCATGACCTCGTACTCCTCCTCGAAGGAGGGGTAGTCGACCAGGATCATGAACATGAACCGGTCGAGCTGCGCGACCGGCAGCTGGTAGGTCCCCTCCTGCTCGATCGGGTTCTGGGTGGCCAGCACGAAGAACGGGTTGGGCAGGCGGTGCTTCTCGCCCGCGCAGGTCACCTGCCGCTCCTCGAGGGCCTCCATCAGGGCCGCCTGCGTCTTGGGCGGCGTGCGGTTGATCTCGTCGGCCAGGACGATGTTCGCGAAGATCGGCCCCTTGCTGAAGATGAACCGGCGCTCCTCGGTGATGAGGTCGGTGCCGATCACCGTGGTCCCGGTCACGTCCGACGGCATGAGGTCGGGGGTGAACTGGATCCGGCGGAAGTCGAGGGACAGCGACTCGGCGATCGAGCTGATCAGCAGCGTCTTGGCGAGGCCAGGCACGCCCACCAGCAGGGAGTGCCCCTGCGCCAGCACGGCGCACAGCAGCTCCTCGATCGGGCCCTGCATGCCGACGATCCGCCGGCCCAGCTGCGCGCGCAGCTCGTCGAACCGCTGCCCCGCGTCCTCGATGGCGCGGAGCTCTTCAGACGAGAGGGATTGGCTCATACGGGGCCCATTGAACTTGATGAGGGCGGTTTCGGCCAGGGAGGGGGCGCTCCAACGTGCCCGTGCCCGTGCCCGTGCCCGAAGCCGCCCGTGGTCCGTGGTCAGTGCTCCGAGTTGATGCTGGGCGCGAGCGGCCAGCCTTGGACGCAGACTGGTGAACGGGGGACGGCAACGTGTCGGGCACGGGCACGGGCACGGGCACGAGGAGCCTCACACCGTCCGCAGGCGCCTCTTCCCCCGCCGCGTCCCTCGCTTCCCCGCGGCGATCCGCTCCGCCTCGGCGCGGGTGTAGGTGCGCCCGTCGTTCATGCCGGGGCAGCTCTCCGCCTCCTCGTTCCAGGCCTCCTGGGAGGCGAGCAGCTCGGGCCAGAAGGGGAACTGCCGGCACTGCAGGGGACGAGCGGCGTAGACCCGGCAGCCGACCGCGTCGTCCCAGAAGATGCAGTCGCGGTTCGCGTGCTCGATCAGCGCCAGGCGCTCGCCCTCCACCCGCCGCAGATACTTGCGACCGAAGGCCTCCAGGCTGAGCTCGAGGTGGGCGGCCATGGCCTCCACGTCCTCGAGCTCCATGAACACGTGGCCCTCCATGGGCCCGCGGCAGCAGTCGCCGCAGCTGGTGCAGGTGAACCTCAGCCCACCCTGGTACCAGGGCGCGGAGCCCTGGCGGGCCTCGCTCACGCGGTCGCCTCCGAGGTCTGCACCACCTCGCTCTCGCCCCGCGACAGCTGCAGCAGGCGGGCGTAAGGCCCGTCCTCGGGCAGCGCCCGGGGGCTGGTGACGAAGATCTGCGCGAACTCGTCGTCGAAGGTGCGCAGCAGGTCGAAGAAGGCCTGCTCGCGCTCCTGGTCGGCCGACACCAGCGGCTCGTCGAGGAACAGGAACTGGCCGCCCTGCAGGCCGCGCGAGGCGATCAGCGCCCGCGCCAGCCCGAGCCGCAGGGCCACCAGCACCTGGTCGGCGGTCCCGAGCGACAGGTCGATCAGGCGCACGAAGTCGCCCCGCTCCGGGGAGTAGATCCGGATGTCGAGGTCCTCCGACACCCGCGTGCGGCGGTACCGCCCCTGCGTGAGGCGCGGCAGGACCAGCTCGACGTAGCGGGCGATCCCCGGGCCGAAGCGCTCCTTGAGCGCCGTCGCCAGGT
>JAWLGW010000463.1:0-5840 GCA_041690735.1 Planctomycetota bacterium | reverse complement strand
CGCTCGTACGGGTCGGCGACCCCAGCGACGGCCGCGGCCCCGAGCCCCAACGCCGCGCACACGAGACCCCCCCCGCAGCAACCGAGGATGAACGCGCCGCCCGGCTCGTGATCCCGCAGCGCCCGGGGCGCATACAGCCCGAAGAACACCGCCGCGCTGACGGCGCCGCCGCCCCACAAGGCGAGCTTCGCCTCCAGGGTCGGCGTCGGGATCAGCGCGACTGCGCAGATCCAGGCGACGACGTAGTAGGGGCCGCCGACGTTGTGGATGCTCATACTCATGGTGCGGCTCGCTGACCTCAGGGTAGCGGCAACTTTCCCTGGCCGGTCCCCACTCGAGGAGTACACTCCCCCACCCGCGGGGAAGAGGTGACCCATGCGCGCCGTGCTGCTCTCCACTCTGCTCCTGCTCGCCGCCGGCTGCTCCAGTCCGCGCCATGCCTGGGAGCGGCCGACCGAGCCCCAGGATGGGGTCGCGTTCGGTGAGGTGCCCTGGCGCGACGTCCCCGTCCTCGAGACAGCGGCGCCGCGACCCGACCCGTACGCGGCGGACCCGGAGCGGGGCGGCGCGCTGCGGCGCCACGCGCCCTTGCCCTCGGGCTGGACCGAGGCGCAGCTCAAGGAGGCGGTGGCCGCCTTCGTCCATGACCCCGACGCCAGCGCCGAGGAGGTGGCGGCCTCGATCCGGGTGCGCCTCGACACGGTCGACATCGCCGGCCCGGCCGGACGGGTGGCGGCGATCGAGCGGTTCGTCCGCGACCGCGGGCGCATGAACGGCCAGCGGTACCGGCTGGCCGCCTCCCTCATCCAGCTGGAGGAGCCGCGCCACGCCCTGCCCCGCTTCACCGAGGTGGAGGTGGCGCCGGACGGGACGGCCGTCGCCGTGCTGCCGGCCTCGACCTCCTGGCCGCTGCAGGCCGGCTTCCGCGGCCGGCAGCTCCTCCTGGAGGTCACCGACGGCGCGGTCCAGCGCTTCAAGGACGGCAGCCACCAGGAGCTGTCGCGGCGCTCGTACGACCGTGAGGAGACGCGGCAGGAGCGGCTGCCGCAGGAGGGTCCCCTCAGCGGCTTCGCGGGCGTCCTGCGCGCCGTGGTGAGCGCCGGCTCGGAGCCCAGCGCCACCCTGCTGCTCGACGCCGCCCACCAGCGCTCCTTCGTCCGCGCGCTGTGGTCGGAGGCCGCGGTGCCCGGCCCCTGGGATCAGGACCGGCCTCGCTCGGCGGTCCTGGTCAGCGAGCCGCTGCCCGGCGGCGAGGTGCTGTCCTACATGGAGCCGATTCGGAACACCCCCACCGAGCGCCTGCCCTTCTTCGGCGTGTGCCGCACCGCCTTCGCCGGCAAGTTCACCTTCCGCCCCGGCGAGACCTTGTGCCTGCTGCGCCCCAACGGTCAGGGGGTGCTGGTCCTGCTCGTGCGGTGGGAGGACGGGCAGGTCCGCGGCTGACGCCGGTGGGCGACCGGGACCTGCGCGAGCTGGCTCGCGCGGCGGCGGGCGGTGACGGCGAGGCCGAGACCGCCCTGCTGGCCGCGCGGGTGCGCCGCGGGCTGCTGCCCCCGGTCGTCCTGCGGCTGCGCGCCTACCTGGGCGAGGATGCCGCCCGCCGAGCCTATGGGCGCCCGCCCGAGCCCTGCAGCGTCGCGCCCGAGGGCGCGGCCGCCCAGGCGCTGACCCGGCTGTCCAGCGCCTACTGCATGGTCGAGCACCGGCTGTTCGCCGCCGAGCCCGACCTCATGGGGCGCGAGGGGCACGAGCTGGTGGCCCGCGAGACGGCGCGGCAGCTCCTGATCGAAGACCGCCAGGGCGACCAGGCGCGGCTCCCCGAGGCGACCACGGGCCACCGGATCGACCTGGCCGAGTTCTTCGGCCCCCGGTTCGACCTGGCGCGCCGGGCGATCCTGTTCCCCTCCCCGGGCGGCCACCTCGCCGCGGCCGAGGCCGCCGCCGCCCGGGCGGCGGCCAGCGGCTGGGGCTCGAGCCTCATGGAGGGCTACGCCTACGCCCTCAGCAGCCCGCCCTACGGGGTGAGCCTGCCGCTGGTCGAGATCCAGCGCCTGTTCGAGGTCCTGTGGGAGGGGCTGGTCGGCAGCTACGACCCCGCCGAGGTGACGGTCTACGCCTGGTCCACCGACGCCTGGGACTGGTTCGCTCCGGGGCGCAAGTGGTGGGGCAGCTTCCTGTGGACGGTCGAGCCGCCCGGCGGCCGCCCCTGGATCGGGATCGCCGCCTCGACGACCGACTGACCTCCCGCGCCGCGGTGGCTAGACTGCCGCTGGCCAGCCTGCTCGCCGGAGGACGCCGTGATCGAGACGCAGTACGGACGCCTGCCTGCGCCAAGACCGCCGGCGGCCGTCCAACCAGGTTTCTTGCTTGCGACCGGCGCCGTGCTCGCCAGCTGCCTGAGCGCCTCCGCCTGGCTGGGACTGTCCTCACACGGGCACACGCACCGCCTCGACACCGCCGCGGTCGGGGAGCTCAAGACGCTCGCCACGGCGCAGACGCTCTTCCGGGAGGGGGACAGGGACGGCGACGGTGAGTCCAACTACGCCGCCAGCCTGGCGGAGCTCGGCAGCGCGACCGTGATCGACGACTTCCTGGCCTCCGGCACGAAGTTCGCCTACACCTATGCCTTGCGCCGCACGACCGACGGCCGTGGTTGGGCGGCGATCGCCACGCCGCTCGCGCCCAGCGAGCTGTACCGCTACTTCGCCACGGATCAGACCGGGCGGATGTACTACCGCACGGAGGGGCCGTTTACCTTCGACGGCACCGGCGCCATCACCTCCGAGCAGAAGGTCCACCTGTTGGGGCGCTGACTCACTCCACCTCGTCCGCGGGATACCGCCACACCCACAGGCCGCCGGCCACGCCCAGCAGCATGAAGGCGATCGTGATCGGGTCGTGCTGCACCTGGTAGGCGAGCAGCTCGCCCACCGGCGGGAGGGGCAGGTCGGGCTGGGCCCGCGCGGCGAGGAGGGCCACCAGGGCCGAGTCGGCCAGGAGCAGGCCCAGCACCGTGGCCGCCGTCGCGACCCCCTGGTAGAGCGGGCCGCGGCCGCCCGAGAAGTGGACCAGGGCGCCGCTGACGAGGCCGCCGTACACCGCCGCGAACCAGGTCACCTGCAGGCCCGTCAGCCAGGCCCAGCCGACCCAGCCCACGCCCAGCACGGCGGCGGCGCCAAAGGCGACCAGCGCCGCGGCCGGGAGGGAGCCCAGGTCTGCGCCGCACAGGATGCAGTCGCCGCTGTGACTGTTGGTCGCGCCGCAGGCGCGGCAGGCGTAGGTCGGCATGCGTTCCCCCGACCTGCGGAGGGTGCCCGGCGCTGCGACGCAGCGCAAACGGCCGCCCGCCCGGTCGGGGGAGGCGGTGGCCCTCGACCGGCGGCCCCCGGGGCCGCTACCCTGTAGGCGCCATGCAGCAGATCGGCCCCTATCAGGTCCTGTCCGAGCTCGGCCGCGGCGGCATGGGCGTGGTCTACCTGGCGCGCCACCTCGAGCTGGGGCGGGAGGTGGCGCTCAAGGTGCTGCCGGCTGGCTTCGACGACCCGCGGGCGGCGCAGCGCTTCGCGGCCGAGGCGCCGGCGGCGGCGCGGCTGCGCCACGCCGGGGTCGTGCCGGTGTACGAGCTGGGGCGCCACGGCGACCTGCTGTACTTCGCCATGGAGCGGGTCGAGGGGGAGGCGCTCGACGAGCGGCTCAAGCGGCAGGGCCCGCTGGAGCCGAGCGAGGCGGTGCGGCTGGTCGAGGCGGTGGCGCGGGCGGTGGCCTACGCCCACGAGCAAGGGATCCTGCACCGCGACCTCAAGCCGTCGAACGTGCTGGTCGACCGCGAGGGGCGCCCGCGCCTGGCGGACTTCGGCCTGGGCAAGGACCTGCGGGCGACCGGCCACAGCCTGACGCACACCGGCGAGATGCTCGGGACGCCCGGCACCATGGCGCCCGAGCAGGCCGGCGGCGAGCGCCACCGGATCGGCCCCGCCACCGACGTGTACGGGCTGGGGGCGGTCCTGTACGCGCTCCTCACCGGGCGGCAGCCCTTCGAGGGGAGTTCGACGATCAACGTGGTGCGCAAGCTCCTCACCGAGCCGCCGCCGCCGCCCTCGCAGCTCAACCCGGGGGTGGACGCGGCCCTGGAGGCGATCTGCCTCCGGTGCCTCGCCAAGGAGCCCGAAGAGCGCTACCCGAGCGCGGAGGCGCTGGCGGATGCGTTGGCCACCTACAGGCCCGCCGCGCCGGGCTCCAGGCGCCCACTGGCGCTGGCGGCAGCCGCTGCGGTGCTGGCCCTCGTCGTGCTCGGCGTCGCCTGGGCGGCGCGGACTCCCCCGCCCGCCCAGGCGCCCGCGCACGGGGAGGCCGCTCTGGACGTGCCGCCGGAACCCCAGACGCAGCCGCCCGCGCCGGCGCCTACCTGGGTATGGCGGAAGGTCTCCCCCGAGGGGCCGCGCCCCCCCGGCCGCGTCGACCACACCCTCACCTGGGACCCGGTCCACCAGGAGGTCGTGCTGTTCGGCGGGTGGAGCGAGGACGCGGTGCTCAACGACCTGTGGGCCTGGAACGGCGAGCGATGGCGTCGGCTGCACGACAACGACGCGCCCGGCGCGCCGACGCCGCGGATCCGCCACGCGGCGGCGTACGACGCCAAGCGGCGGGTCCTGGTGGTCCAGGGCGGATTGGCGACCCGCACGACCCCGCGTCAGGGCGAGCGCAATCAGCACGGCGACCGCGATCAGCCGGTGGCCGACCTGTGGGAGTGGGACGGGAGGGCGTGGCGCAGCACCTACGAGCGGGCGCACATGGCGAGCGGTCACGCCGCCCGGCAGCGCCACGTCATGGCGTACCACGGGGCGCGCGAGTTAGTGGTCCTGTTCGGCGGCCAGACCGGGGTCGGGAAGCTGCTCGATGACACGCAGGAGTGGTGGGCCGAGCAGACCGGCTGGCAGCCGCTCGCCGACGCTCCCAGGCCGGCGCCGAGGTGCGAGCACGGCCTGGCGTACGACGCGGCGGCGCGGCGCCTGGTCCTGTTCGGCGGGAGCGGACGGGACGACACCTGGACGCTCGACGCCGGCGGCTCCTGGCGCCAGCTCCTGACGTCCTTCGCGCCGCCGGGCCGTCACTGGGCGCGCCTCGCCGCGGCGCCCGAAGGCGTGGTGGCCTTCGGCGGGCGGGACCTCAGCGGCCGGGTCGTCGCCGGAACCTGCCTGCTCGAAGGGGACGCCTGGCGACCGCTCGAGCTGCCCCTGGAGCCTGCGCCGCGGGCCGGCCACGCGCTGGCGTACGACGCTCGTCGCGAGGTCGTCGTCCTGTTCGGCGGGGTGAGCGACGGTACACCCAGCGGCGGCCTCCCGCCGATCCACGACGAGGTGTGGGAGCTCTCGCTGGAGCAACCGCGCTGACTCAGCCCCGCGCCAGCGGGTCGCCTGCGCCCAGCACCCACGGGACCACCTCCGCCGCCACCGCCGCGCGCACGCGGGCGGCGGGGCGCGGATACAGGAGGTCGTGGGCGACGCGCAGGGCGGCGCCGGGCTCCCCGTGCGCCGCGTGCAGGAGGGCGCGCACCGCCGTCAAGGCGGCGCGCGCTCGCCAGGAGGCGGTGCGCAGCAGGAGCGCCTCCGCCGTGATGTCCTCCGCCTTGCGCAGGGCGGCCGCGGCGGCCGGGTCGCCGGGGCGAGTGAGGACGCGCTCCAGCGCCTCGACCAGTCCGTCGGGCCGCGGGTCGAGGCGAGGACGGCCGCGGGTCCCGGGCGAGCGCCACCGCGGCGCCAGCTGGGCGCTGTAGCGCTCCCACTCGGGCAGGCTGAGGCGCGCGACGGCGAGGCCGAGCCGCTTGGCGACGGGGTCGCCGT
>JAWLGW010000462.1:0-5842 GCA_041690735.1 Planctomycetota bacterium | reverse complement strand
CGGCGCGCCATCGGTCTGTCGCTGGTGGCGGCGGCGGTGCGCCGCAGCGGACGCGACCTGCAGGGCGAGGGGCTGCTGGCGCTGGCCGAGGCCGAGCAGACGGCCCGGCGCCTGGGCGACGTGGCGCTGCTGGCGCTGGTCGCCGCCGCCCGCGCCGAGGAGGCGCTGGCCGCCGGCAGCCCACGCGAGGCCGCGCTGGAGCGCGCGGCCGCGCAGGGCGCAGCCCACCGGCTGGCGGAGGGGCTTCCCGACTCGCTGCGCCGCGGGCTGGCGCGCAGCCTCGCCCCGGCGACGCGCGACGCGGAGGTGCCGGCCGCTGCCAGCCCCGACGCCGACCGGCTGCTGACCACCCTCACCCGCGTCTTGTCGAGCGGCCTCGAGCTCGAGCCGCTCCTGACGGCGGCGCTCGACGCGCTGCTGGAGGCCACGGGCGCCGAGCGAGGGCTGGTGGCCCTGGTGGAGCGCGGCGGCGCCCTGTCGGCGCGCACGACCCGGGGGATCGCCGCCGAGGTGCTGGAGGAGGCCTCGCAGGCGACCGGCGCGGCGGCGGTGCGGGCGGTGGTCGAGCACGTGGCGCGCGAAGGGATCGCGGTGCAGCAAGACGACGCCGCGGCCCGCGGCGGTCGCTTCGCCCGCGGCCGCGGCACACCGCGCTCGGTGCTGGCGGTGCCGCTGAGCGTGGCGCCGGGCAGCGCGCTGGGGGCGCTGTACCTCGATCACCCGCGCGCCCGCGCCGCCTTCGGCCCCTCGGAGCGGGCGCTGGTCTCGGCCCTCGCCGCGCAGATCTCGGGGCCGCTCGAGGCGTCGCTGCGCCGGCACGAGACGATGCAGGAGCTCTCCCGGCGGGCCGAGGCGTACCGGGAGACGGCCCGCGAGCTGGGCGCGGACCTGGGGGCCGACCTGGGGGCCGACCTGGGGGCCGAGCGGGGAGCCGAGCGGGGGGCGGGCAGGGGCGCGGGCGGAGCCGCGGCCGGCCGCGAAGGGCCTCGCCTGGTGGGGCGCAGCCCCGCCATGCGGACCCTGCAGCGGGTGATCGAGCGCTACGGCCGCACCACCGCGCCGGTGACGATCATGGGCGAGAGCGGCACCGGCAAGGAGCTGGTCGCCAAGGCGCTCCACCTGGCGAGCCCCCGCCGCGAGGGGCCGTTCATCGTCATCAACTGCACGGCCATCGCGGAGACCCTGCTCGAGAGCGAGCTGTTCGGCGTGATCAAGGGCGCCTTCACCGGCGCCGACCGCACCCGGCAGGGCCTGTTCGAGCTGGCCCACGAGGGCACCCTGTTCCTCGACGAGGTCGGCGACATGAGCCTCGACATGCAGGCCAAGCTGCTGCGGGTGCTCGAGACCGGCGAGCTGCGCCCGGTCGGCGGCCGCGCGCAGGTCAAGGTCGACGTGCGGATCATCTCCGCCACCCACCACGACCTGCGCCGGCTGGTGGGAGAGGGGCGCTTCCGCGAGGACCTGCTGTACCGCCTCAACGTGCTGCGGGTGGAGCTGCCGCCCCTGCGCGAGCGGCGCGAGGACCTGCCGCTGCTGGTGGAGCACTTCCTGGCCCAGCAGCGCGCCAGCGCCGGGGGCGAGGGCAAGCGCCTCAGCCCCGAGGCCCTCGGTCGCCTCATGCGCCACCCGTTCCCGGGCAACGTGCGCGAGCTGCGCAACGCGATCGAGCGGGCCTGGGTCCTCGAGCCGGGCCCGCTGATCGGCGCCGAGCGCCTGCTGCTCGACGCGCCGGCCAGGGGCACGCCAGCGCCAGCGACGACGACGGCGCCCGACTACCACAAGACCTTCGAGCACCACGGCGTCCCCCTCAACCGCCGGCAGCAGCGGCTGCTCGACCACATGGCCGACGGCGTGGCCGCCGTCACCAATCGGGAGTACTGCGCCCTGGTGGGCGTCTCGGAGCGGACGGGGCTGCGGGACCTGACCCACCTGGTCGACGCCGGCCTCCTGCGCCGGGTCGGCCGGCGCAAGGGCGCCCGGTACCAGCGGGTCGCGCCGTGAAGAGGTCCGGCCGGCCCTGGTTGCTGGCGGCGGGCGGGGCTGCTAAGGTCGTTTAGGACAAGGGCCTTACGCCGGTGTCGCAACCGATCATCGAGCTCCCAGACATCGTCCAGTCGCTGCAGAACAAGCAGTGGACCGGGACCCTCGAGATCCTGTCGAACGACGGGTCCAAGCGGACCACCAGCCTGTTCTTCCGCGGCGGCATGATCCAGCACTGCTCGCCGGACCGGAACCCGGTGCGGCTGGGGCGGGCGCTGTTCGACCTGCAGATGATCGACGAGGCCGACTACGTCATGACGCTGGTCGGCTACGAGCAGTCGGGTCGCAAGGTGGGCGAGGTCCTGGTGGAGCTCGGCCTGGCGGACGCCGACGCGATCCGCCGGGCGCTGGTCCACCAGGGGCGGGAGCACGTGCTGGACGTGTTCACCTGGAACGACGTGGACGTGCGCTTCCACGCCGGCGAAGAGAAGCTCGACGAGAAGTTCACCCCCGAGCAGCGCGAGGTGAACCTCGGCCTGGCCGGCATGAGCATCCTCATGGAGGTCGCCCGCCGCGAGGACGAGCGGCAGATGATCGCCGAGGTCCTCCCGTCGAAGCACGACGTGGTCGCCGCCACCAGCGAGCAGGGCCTGCCCGAGGGGCTCCTCGACCGGCGGATCGCGATCCTGATCGACTGCTACCGCTCCGCCACCGAGATCGCCCAGCACGTCCCCATGGACACGGGCGAGGTCCTGCAGGCGCTGGCCAACCTGGTCCGCGAGGGCCACCTCAAGACGCTCGAGCCGCCCGAGCTCGTCAAGGTGGGCCTGATCGCCGAGCAGGACGGCGACCTCCACAAGGCGCTGGACGTGTACGAGCTCGCCGCCTCGCGCGGCCTCGACCACCTCGACCTGCACCGGCGGATCGCGCGGATCACCTCGCAGCTGGGTCCGCAGGAGAAGGCCCTCGCCCAGTGGCTGGCCGTCGCCGACCGCTGCGTGCAGGTGGACCGCCGCGACCTGGCGATCTCCGCCCTGCAGGAGGCGAGCCAGCTCGACCCGAGCAACCTCGACCTGCGCAAGCGCTGGATCGACCTGTTGATCGAGGCGGAGCAGCACGAGGAGGCGGCGGCCCAGCTGCTCCCCCTGATCGACATGGCCGAGGAGGCGGGGCAGCCACCGGCGGGGCGCCTGCAGCTCATGGACCAGCTGCTGGAGCTCGACCCCACCAACAAGGACATCCTGGAGCGCGCGGCCGCCCTCCACCTCGAGCAGGACGAGCGGCTCGAGGCCATGACCCGCCTCGACGAGCTGGCGACGGTGCACATCACCGAGAACACCCTCGACCAGGCGGTGGCGGTCTACTACCGGGTCCTCGAGATCGACGGCGAGAACCTGCAGGCCCGCCTGCTGCTGGCCCAGAACCTCGCCACCATGGGCTCGACCGACGACGCGGTGCGCGAGTACCGCCGCCTGGCGGACATCCTGTACCGCTCGGGCGTGATCGGGAACTCGATCAACTGGCCGTTCCTGATCAAGGTCTACGAGTCGATCGTCGAGCTGGAGCCGTCCTCGACTCCCGCCTGGGAGTGGCTCGCCAAGGCGTACCTCGAGAACGGCCAACAGGAGCTGGCGATCTCCCGCTACCTCGGCATGGCCGACAGCCTGCAGCCCGAGGGCGGGGAGGCGCCGCCCCCCGAGATCCTGGGGCCGCTGCGGCGAGTGGTGGAGCTGGCGCCCGACGACGTGGTGACCCGCCGCCGCCTGGCCGAGACGCACCTGGCGCTCAACCAGCAGCACTGGGCGGTGCGCTGCTTCCGCGAGCTCGCCGACACCTACGTGCGCCTCGAGGACCTCGACCAGGCCCGGATCGCCTACGACGAGGCCCTCGAGCACGACCCCTTCGACATGGACTCGCGCCGCGGCCTGGCCGCGATCCACGAGCGCCTGGGCGAGAAGGAGGTCGCCTACCGCGCCTGGCGGGCGATCGGCGGCATGTGCCACCGGGCCGGCCTGTACGACGACGCGGTCAAGGACTTCCACCGCGCCTTCTCGATCCACGACGACGACCCGGTCACCGTCCGCGAGCTGGCCGAGATCGAGGAGGAGCGGGGCCGCGGCAAGAACAGCGCCATGCTGTACGCCCGCTACGCCCTGCTCATGATCAACCAGGAGAACTTCGGCGCCGCCAAGGAGGCCCTCGAGCGCGCCCAGCGCCTCGAGCCCAGCCTCCCGCAGGTGGCCAAGCTCATGAGCAAGCTCACCACCGCCCGGGCCTGACGCCGTGGGGGAATGGTTGCTCGGCGCGGCGTTCCTGACCCTGCTCGCCGCCGGCTTCTATGTGGCCTTCGTGCTGCCGCTGCGGGCCGGGCTGAGCTACCTCGCCCACCTGCGCCACCTGGCTGCCCACCAGCCCAAGACGACGTTCCCGCCCCGCCGGCGGGTCGAGGAGCGCCGCTGCCCGTACTGCCACGACGGCCTAAGCGAGCCCGGCGCGGTGTGCAGCGACTGCCTGGCCCACCACCACCCCGAGTGCCGGGAAGAGCACGGGGCCTGCGCCGCCTGCGGCGGCCAGGCCTTGTTGGGGCTCGAGGGCCGCCGGCGGACGCACCCCCTGCGCCGGGGGGCGTAGGGGTCGCGAAGGACGCCAGATCCTCTTGCTGGCGGTCCCGAACGGTCTACGATCCCTCCACCCAAGGGGAGGGATGATCGTCATGAGAGGTTCTGCTACACCGTTCACGCCACTGCTGGTGCTGGCGCTGGCGCTGGCCGCGCCCGCCTCGGCTGACGGGGGAGCGCCGTTCACCCTGGAGGCCTCGCAGGTCTCGGGCGGCGCCGCCGTGCGGCTGACCTTCGACCCGCCGCTGCCGGCCGCCGGCGAGCGCCACTGGGTGTGCCTGGTGCCCAAGGGCGCGGCCGACTCCAGCTACGGCGTGTGGGCCTACGCCGACACCGGCGCCACCTCGGCCGAGCTGAAGGCGCCCGAGGTGGCGGGCGAGTACGAGGTCCGACTCCACTCGCAGTATCCGGCCAAGTCCTACAACGTGGTCCACCGGGCCAGCCTGACCGTGCGGGGGCTGGGCCCCACTCCCCCGGAGGGGATCAAGCTGGTCCTCGACGCTACCGAGGTCCCGGTCGACCAGAAGATCACCGTCCGCTTCCCAGGCCCCCTGGTGGCGCAGCCGGAGGAGAAGTTCTGGGCGGCGCTGGTGATGGCCGACGCTCCCGACGACGAGCAGGGTCTGTGGGTCATGGTCCCCGCGGCGGCGACCGAGGTCACCGTCTCGGCGCCGACCTGCTCGGGCGCCCACGAGCTGCGCCTCCACGGCAACTACCCCAAGCAGCGCACCAACGTCGTCCACCGCCTGCCGATCGAGGTCACCGGCGCCGACGACACCCGGCCCACCGACCCCGCCGCGATCGAGGCGGAGGTCGCCTCGTCGCTCCCCCACGGGCAGGCGCCGACCGTCACCTTCAACATGCCGCTGCGCCCGCGCACCGGCGAGCGGTTCTGGGTGGGGCTGGCGTCCGCCGAGCTCCCCGAGACGTCGCAGGGCCTGTGGGTGTACGTGGACCCGGGCGCCCGCTCGGTCACGCTCTCCAAGCCGACCTCGACCGGCGAGCACCGGATCCAGGTGCACGCCCGATATCCCAAGCGCTCGCGCGAGATCGTGACCCAGCTCAGCCTGCAGGTCACCGGGAGCCCCGACCTGGCGCCTACCGACGTCGCGGCCCTGAAGCCCACCCTCGCCCAGGGCACGGTCAAGGTGGGGGAGGCGCCCGTGCTGAGGTTCGGGGCGAAGATGCTGGCCCGGACCGGCGAGCGGTTCTGGGCCACGGTCACCGAGGCCGGCAAGCCGGAC